>NZ_VTPS01000006.1 GCF_008274215.1 Calorimonas adulescens
CCCCCACAACTGTAAAAAGGAGTGAGATGATGAGACAGTACATAACAAGAAGACTTATACAGATGATACCTATACTCATAGGTATATCCATACTCCTTTTCTTTATACTGCAACTGGCACCCGGTGATATATTTTCGACTATGATGAATCCGCATATGACAGCGGAAATGAAAGAAGAACTAAGGCATCAGCTTCATTTAGACCAACCTGTATATATACAGTATTTCTACTGGGTACGGGGGGTCTTAAAGGGTGATTTTGGGGACTCATTCTACTTTAAACAGCCCGTCACAAGGGTCATAAATACTTACATATGGAACTCGTTCCTTCTTTCCCTTGTATCCTTTATCCTGAGTGTAATAATTTCAATACCCATTGGTGTAATATCTGCCACGAGGCAGTACTCAAGGTTTGACTATTTCTTTACAGTGGTAGCCCTTATAGGCATATCCATCCCCTCCTTTTATTTTGGCCTTTTGCTTATCAAATGGTTTGCTGTAGACCTGAAGTTATTTCCTGTGTCAGGCATGATTACTCCGGGGGCAAACCCTGCAGGTGTTGAAAAAGCAGCAGATGTACTCTATCATATGGCCCTGCCATGTATAGTCCTGACTCTTAGCAATGTGGCCGGACTCATGAGATACACCCGTTCATCCATGCTGGAGGTCATAAGGCAGGACTATATAAAGACGGCCAGGGCCAAGGGATTGAGGGAGAAGGTTGTGATATATAAACATGCTTTGAGGAATGCTATGATACCTGTTATAACCATCTTCGGCATGTGGCTACCCGGCCTGTTTTCGGGTGCTATAATTACCGAGTCCATCTTCAACTGGCCTGGCATAGGACCTATAGAACTTTTGGCCGTGAACAACAGGGACTATCCCCTGCTGATGGGAATAAACCTGATATTAGCCCTCCTTACCCTCCTTGGCAACCTGATAGCAGACATTACGTATGCGCTGATTGACCCGAGGATCAGGTTGAAATGAGAAGGGAGATGATGAGATATGGAAGCAAAACCAATTGAAGATGTGAGGGAGTTTAATGAAGAGGACATAATGAGCCCGTGGAAGCTGGCCTGGAGACGTCTTAAGAAAAATAAGCTGGCTATGCTGGGGCTTTATATACTTCTATTTATGGTTTTGATGTCTGTAGTAGGTCCCATTGTATCTCCATACACAATGGAACAGATGGACCTTTCCAATATACAATCACCACCATCCCTGGCGCATCCACTGGGCACAGATGAGGTGGGGAGGGATGTGATGACCAGACTCTTTTATGCCGGGAGAATCTCATTGTCGGTGGGCCTTCTTGCGGTGGCCATAAGTGTGGTCATAGGTAGCGTGCTGGGTGGAATAGCGGGTTACTACGGTGGACTTATTGATTCTTTGATAATGCGTATTGTGGATATATTTATGTCATTCCCGTTTTTACCGCTCCTTATAACCATTGCAGCGGTGATGTCAGACTGGAAGGTGCCTCCGCAGTACAGGATGTTTGTGGTCATGATATTGATTGGAATCCTATCCTGGCCAGGCCTGGCCAGGATAGTGAGAGGCCAGATACTGTCATTGAGGGAACAGGAGTTTATGCAGGCTGCAGAAGCCCTTGGCATACGGGACAGGAGGAAAATATTCCGTCACCTGCTGCCCAATACCTATGCCTCTATTATAGTTTCGGCCACCCTGGATTTGGGCAGTGCCATACTCACGGAATCGTCATTGAGCTTTTTGGGTCTGGGTGTAACGCCGCCCACCCCGTCATGGGGTCAGATGGTGCAGGTAGCGAGGGACCTTTATACCCTGCAGATGCAGCCGTGGCTCTGGATACCCCCCGGCATATGCATATTCCTGACTGTTATGGCAATTAATCTTTTTGGCGACGGCCTCAGGGATGCCTTAGACCCAAGGCTTAAGAGATAGGAGGGATGTATTGTGGCAGATGATCTGTTAGCCGTGCACGATTTAAGGACATATTTCTACACAGAGGACGGATTGGTTAAGGCTGTTGATGGCGTCAGTTTTAAAATAAAAAAGAGTGAGGTAGTGGGCATTGTTGGCGAATCGGGTTGTGGCAAGAGTATAACGGCCATGTCGATTTTAAAGCTGATTGATCCGCCTGGGAGGATAATATCTGGAGAGGTCATTTTTGACGGCGTCAACCTTATAGAACTAAAAGAAGATGATATACGCAAGATTAGAGGGGCCAGTATATCTGTCATATTTCAGGAGCCAATGACCTCACTAAACCCGGTATTTACCATTGGCGACCAGATAGAGGAGGCCATAATGCTCCATCAGGGCCTTGATAAGGTAAACGCAAGGAAAAAGGCCATAGAGATGCTTAAGACTGTGGGCATACCACGGGCAGATGAGGTGGTGGATGAATATCCCCATGAGCTATCCGGTGGAATGAGGCAGAGGGCAATGATAGCCATGGCCATCTCCTGCAATCCCAAGCTCCTTATAGCGGATGAGCCTACGACGGCACTGGATGTCACCATACAGGCCCAGATACTGGAGCTTATGAGGAATCTCAAAAATGACCTTGGTTCCTCAGTCATGCTGATTACCCATGACCTTGGCGTGGTGGCGGAAATGGCCGACTATGTCATAGTAATGTATGCCGGGAAAATTGTCGAGGAGGCTGAGGTAGTAGAGCTTTTTAAAAATGCCAAACACCCATATACCATAGGACTTTTGCAGTCCAAACCCGTGATAATGAGAGATGAGGACAGATTAAACTCCATACCCGGACAGGTGCCAAACCCATTACACATGCCATCAGGATGCTATTTTCACCCGCGCTGCAGCCATGCGATGGATATTTGCAGGGAAAGCCAGCCGGAGCTCAAAGAGGTATGTGAAGGTCATAAAGCGGCATGCTGGCTCTATGAAGGGGTGATATGATGGGTGAGGTTTTGCTCAAGGTGAATAACCTCAAGAAGTATTTTCCAATAACAGCAGGTGTCTTTCAACATACTGTGGGTTATGTAAGGGCAGTGGACGGGGTATCTTTTGAGATAAACAAGGGTGAGACGCTTGGCCTTGTCGGGGAGTCGGGATGCGGTAAGACGACACTGGGACGGACAGTAATAAGGCTGCAGGATAGGACGGCTGGAGAGGTATATTTTAAAGGAATGGATGTCTTCAAGCTAAAGAGAGAAGAACTCAGGAAGCTGAGGCCGAAAATGCAGATAATATTTCAGGACCCTTACAGCTCACTAAATCCAAGGATGACTGTGGGAGAAATAGTGGGCGAGGCTCTCTTGGAGCACAACATGGCTAATCGAAATGAACTTCAGGACAAAGTGGTAAGGGCCTTAGAGATGTGCGGTCTTAGCCCGTATCACATAAAGAGATATCCCCATGAGTTTTCAGGAGGCCAGAGACAGAGGATAGGTATAGCGAGGGCATTGATTTTAGACCCGGACTTCATTGTGGCCGACGAGCCGGTATCTGCACTGGACGTATCCATTCAGGCACAAATTGTAAATCTTCTGATGGACCTGCAGCAGAGCTATGGCTTTACCTACCTGTTTATTTCCCACGACCTCAGTGTAGTAAAGCACATAAGTCACAGGGTGGGTGTCATGTACCTTGGCTCTATGGTTGAGATGGCAGATAAGAAGGAGCTTTACGAAAATCCACTGCACCCATACACGAAAGCCCTCCTATCGGCAGTGCCGGTACCGGACCCGACCATTAAGCGGGAGAGGATAATACTGCAGGGTGACATACCCAGCCCCTCCAACCCTCCGTCAGGATGCAAGTTTCATACCCGCTGCCCCTTTGTGATGAAAAAGTGCAGTGAGGAAATACCCGAATACAAAGATGCAGGGAGTGGGCACTTTGTTGCCTGCCATCTGCTATAGGCGGTGGTAAAGATGAAGGATGAGGATGAAAAGGATATTAAGCTGGAATGGAGGGACATACTGGCATTGATGATAGCACAGCTTGAAATATTGCTGCCCATGGCGTTGGTTTCCGTAGCTGGCATGGCAGTGGTATTGTATCTGATTATGAAGGTGTGGCTTAAGACATGAACGTTTAACAGTAAGCATAATATTATTGGCCTGGCCATGATAAACCTTAAATATCACCGGCCAGGCTTTTCTATTCTCACCGATCGGTGGGGACGGTTCTTGTGGCTCATAATTTTTCTATAAGGGGAAAACAGCACAGTATCTCGTCAACACATGCTTGCATTATTATACAATATATATTATAATCTATTCAAAAAGCAGTTAGGGGAGGAGAAAATGAACAATAAGAGATTAGTCACTTTAGTGACCATTTTTATTTTGCTGTTTTCACTGGCTGGTTGTTCTGGCCAGCCGGCAGGCAATGAGGCACAGCAGGAACAGAACCAGGACAAGGGGCAGTCTGCTAAGACATCCCTTGTCTACAATCTCGGGCCGCAGCCGAGGACTATTGACCCTGCTACGTGTGACGAGGTTTATGGGTTTACTGTAATTGACAATGTATTCGAGGGCCTGGCCAGATACGACAAGAAAGGCAATCCTGAACCCGGCATGGCGGAGTCATGGGAGACTTCAGGTGATGGTCTTACATGGACATTCCACCTGAGAGATGCCAAATGGAGTGATGGTAAACCTGTCACAGCTAAAGACTTTGAATACTCGTGGAAAAGAGCGCTGGCGCCTGATACGGCAAGCCCGTATGCCTATCAACTTTATTATATTAAAAATGCTAAGGCATACAATGAAGGAAAGGCTGATGCCTCAGAGGTAGGAGTGAAGGCTATAGACGACAAGACCCTCCAGGTAACCCTGGAAAGCCCAACACTATATTTTCTTACTATAGTCTCCCTTCCAATATCATACCCTGTAAGGGAAGACATTATCAAGGAACATCCGGAGGACTGGACCAATAATCCTCAGACATATATCGGAAATGGACCCTTTAAAATGACAGAATGGGTAAATAACGACTCATTCACATTTGTGAAAAATGAAAACTACTGGGATGCTCAAAATGTCAAACTGGAAAATCTCACCTTTACACTGATGACTGATGAAAACACAGCCCTGAGTGCCTTTAAATCCGGTGAGGTAGACTATATAGACATCGTGCCGCCGCTGGAGATCCCAAACCTCAGGGACGAGGGCCTGCTGAATACAGTCTTAACCATGAACACCACCATGATAGAGTTCAATACCACCAAAAAACCGCTGGATGACCCCAGGGTGAGGAAGGCGCTGAGCCTTGCCATAGACAGGAAGACCATAGTTGAAAACATCACCAAGGGAGGAGAGAAAGCTGCCGGTGGCCTTGTGGCATATGGGTTTCCTGATGCAGAGCAGGGAAAAGACTTTAGAGAGGTGGGCGGAGACTATTACCCTGTAGATAGGGCGGATGTAGAGACGGCAAAAAAACTTCTGGCTGAGGCCGGATATCCTGATGGGAAGGGTTTCCCGAAGCTCACCTATATATTCAATGACAGGTCTACCAACAAAGAGATTGCACAGGCACTCCAACAGATGTGGAAGCAAAACCTTGGTATAGATGTTGAACTCAAGACAGAAGAGTGGCAGGTATTTGTTCAGGACGTAATAAGTGGAAACTATGAAATGACGAGGATGGGCTGGCAGGCGGAATATGTAGACCCTATAGCCATGCTTGAGCTGTTTACTACAGGCAGCCCCAACAACGACCCGAGGTGGAGCAACAAAGAGTATGATGAGCTGATTAAAACAGCAAAGACCAGTACGGACCAAAGGGCACGCATGGAGGCGCTCCATAAGGCAGAGGATATTATTATGGAAGAGATGCCTATAGCCCCAATATTCTACAGCGTAAAGCAGAATGTGGTAAAGCCGGGACTCAAGGACTATATAGTTTTACCCAATAATGGGGTAGTACTGTTCAGAAACGCATACTGGGAGAATTAAACAGCTGAATGGATTTATAAAAATTAAGGCCGATGAGGCCTTAATTTTTTATGCATTATTACATCAGTCCTGTCTCTCATGGCATATCCTCTCCTGACTGTTTGTTAAGGTAATTATATCATACTTTATCTGACGTTATTTGAAGTGTATGCCATGTCACATACCAGCAAATAATCTGATATCCTCATGGCTGTAAATATCAAACTTAAATTACAGAAGATATCGATATTGACTGGGACAATTCAAAGTGCTACTATTTTCAAGGTAGACTGAATTTAGAAAAGGTGATATATAATATGTCCTTATTTCCTGCACTTTCTCACAGAAACTTCAAGCTCTTCTGGTTTGGACAATGCATCTCTCTTATAGGCACATGGATGCAGAATGTTGGCCAGGCCTGGTTAATACTGCAGTTAACCAATTCTCCGTTTCTTTTAGGTCTTATCACGACTCTACAGACACTACCTGTCATGCTCTTTTCTTTATTTATCGGGGTATATGTGGATCGCTTTCCCAAACGCAAGCTGGTGATCCTTGCACAGACAGGCCTCATGATACTGGCATTTATCCTATCGTATCTTACACTTACGGGCACAGTAAAATACTGGCATGTGGCAGTATTGGCCACCATACTTGGTTTTATGAATACCATAGATAACCCTTCAAGACAATCCCTGATGATAGAACTGGTAGGCAAAGAAGACCTCTTAAATGCAATAGCATTGAACTCTTCTGCATTCAATCTCGCCAGGATTCTGGGGCCGGCTGTTGCCGGGATACTGATAGGCTATCTGGGTATAGGGATATGTTTCTTGTTAAATGGGCTATCATATTTAGCTGTCATTGTAAGCTTGCTACTCATGGATGTGAAGGAAGAAAAGCGTACTATTGACGAAAGCAGTTCAGTCATCAAGGATATGTTGGAGGGAGTTAGATATATATTTCAAACACCGAGGATATATGTTGCCATCCTCCTGATGTTTTACATAAGCACATTTGCCATGAACTTCAATATATTAGTACCTGTATTCACCAAAATAGACCTGGGACTGGAGGCATCTCAATATGGTTTTTTAATGTCAGCAATGGGTGTTGGCGCTCTTATAGGGGCGTTATCCCTGGCCGTGCGGTCTAAATCCGGTCCTCATATGAGGCTACTATTTTTAGGGGCAGTGGGATTATCCATATTTCAAGGAATTCTTGGCATGACACAAAACTTTTATTTTGCCATGATTCTCATTGCACTGACAGGGTACTTTATGATAACATTTACAGCCACATGTAATACATTAATCCAGATAAATTCAGAAGACCATCTTAGGGGCAGGGTGATGAGCGTCTATACCCTTGTGTTTGTAGGTGTGGCCCCTTTAGGGTCAATGTATTCAGGTACCATTTCAGAACATTTTGGGGCAGGTATGACATTCGTTATCTCAGGTATTATCGGCCTGGTAACGTGTACTATAATGTACGTAATAGGCAGAAAAAGAGGTATCAGTATGTAAAATGATATTAACAAATCCGAGGTTTCTACTATTAAGAGGTTACCTGATGTAGAGGGCATTAAACTGGCCAGACAAGAACTATGCAAAGAGATAAGTCTTAATGTTGCCGCAGGTAATAAGAAGGTATTGGGGCATTTGCAGTGGTTGTAGGAAGCGCCATAACACGACCACATATTATAACACAAAGATATGTAAAAAAAATCAAAGAAGCTGGTTTCTGAAGCTACAGCTATGTAAAAACCATACGGTGTTGTGCCTGCAAGCCGTATGGTTTTTATTTTTTTTATAAATTTTAATCCCCTTGCAGGATTTTTGAAAACGATGTAGAATAATATTATATAGTGCAAGCGTATGCATAATAGATATGTTTAATATTGCTGGATTCCATTATAATTATACTTATTTTGTAAACGCTTTCTCAATGTATTTTATGCAAACGCTTGAATAGAGAGGAGATGGGGCGCCAGAAAAGGGATTCGGGTATTGAAGACAATAAAATATTGTATGTATTTGAATTTAGTCCTTTAGGAGGGGTAAAATGAAAAGGTTTTTAGCAGTTTTGTTGATTGCAGTCTTAGCAGTATCCATGGCTGCATGTGGTGGTTCAAGCCAGTCACAGCAGAACACAGGGCAGGACAATCAGAGTACAACGGTTGAAGGGAATAAGGGTGTAGAGCTTACAGTATGGTCTCACCTCACAGAGACCGAGGTCAAGAAGGTGCAGGAAGTGGCAGACAAGTGGGCCTCTGAGACCGGCAACAAGGTAAAGGTGCTCACAGATAACAGTGACTTCCAGGCCTTTGCTACAGCAGCCAACAGCGGCAAAGGGCCAGATATCATGTTTGGACTTCCCCATGACAACCTGGGCACATTCTACAAGGCAGGGTTATTGGAACCCGTACCGGATGGTGTGATAAACGACAGCGATTATGTACCTCTGGCAATCGATGCGGTAAGCTACGATGGCAAGAAATATGCAATACCGCTATCCATGGAGTCCTATGCACTTTTCTACAACACCGATATGATAAAAGAGGCTCCAAAGACATGGGATGAGTTTGTAAATGTAGCACAGAAGTATGGGTTCATGTATGACATAAACAACTTCTATTTCTCTTATGCTTTTATATCGGGAAACGGCGGATATGTTTTTAAGAATAACGGCGGCAGCTACGATGTGAATGACATTGGCCTTAATAATGAAGGCGCAAAGAAAGGGTTTGCTGCAATATATGACATGGTAAACAGGTATAAATTCATGCCTGCAGATATAAAGGGCGATATAGCCAAGGGCAACTTCCAGAGCAAGAAGATAGGCATGTATATCTCCGGACCATGGGATGTGCAAAGCTTTAAGGACGCTGGGGTAAACTTTGCTGTGGCTCCTCTGCCAAAGCTGGAGAATGGCAGTGACATGAAACCTTTCGTTGGTGTGCAGGCGGCCTTTGTAAATGCCAATTCCAAGAACAAGGACGCAGCGTGGGAACTTATGAAGTATCTGGCAGAAAACACCCCTATACCTCTCTTTGAGACTGGTAACAGGATTCCTGTGATAAACTCTGTATTAAACAGCAGTGAGGTTCAGTCCAACGAGATATTAAAAGGGTTTGCCGATTCCGCTTCAAAGGGAGAGCCGATGCCCAATGTCCCTGAGGTGCAGGCCATGTGGACACCAGCCAACAACAACCTGACACTGATCACGTCGGGTAAACTGGCTCCTGACAAGGCGGCAGACCAGATTGTGGCGCAGATGAAAGAAGGAATTGCCACAATGCAATAGAGAGGGCCGGTGAACATTATCATGAAAAGAAAAAACAGGGGAGACGGATGGACGGCATACGCCTATCTGTCTCCGGCTCTTATTTCTATGACTGTTTTGAGCTTCTTTCCAATATTATATACAGTCTATATTGCTTTTACCAACTTTAATCTCAATCATTTTAAAAACTATGAGTTTGTTGGGCTTAAGAACTTTATCTATGTACTTACAGGGCCGTTCAAGAATATATTTTTGTCAGTGTTTACGTGGACACTGGTCTTTGCAATAGTGTCTACGGTCCTGTGTTATGTGGTAGGGCTGATACTGGCTGTCTTACTGAACAACAGGAACATGTGGGAGACAAACATATACAGGGCGATACTTATAATACCATGGGCACTCCCAGGGGCTATTGCTGTTTTGACGTGGTCAGGGCTTTTGAATGAAACATATGGTGGTATAAACCTTATACTCAGCATATTTAATATTTCGGCCAGGCCATGGATGACAGACCCTTTCTGGGCGAGGGTAGGCATCATTATCGCCAACGTATGGCTGGGCTATCCCTTTATGATGAATGTATGTCTGGGTGGGCTCCAGGCCATATCGCCGGAGATGTATGAGGTGGCAGACTTAGATGGGGCTACATGGTGGCAAAAGCTCACAAAGATAACCATCCCCATGCTTATGCCTTCATCACTGCCGCTCCTTATTTCGACCTTTGCATATAACTTTAACAATTTCGGCACAGCATACCTCATCATGCAGGGTATGCCGCCCAGGCTGGACACCCAGTTTGCCGGTTATACAGACATACTCCTGACTTCCTCATATAAGATGACACTGCAGTTTAACAGGTATGACCTTGGGGCAGCCCTGAGCATAATCATCTTCTTTATAGTTGGCATACTAAGCTATATAAATATGAGGATGACCCATGCCTTTGAGGAGGTGGACTAAATGCAGGAACCTGTAGTGATGGCTACAATGAAGAGAGAGGCCCATAGAGAGAGAGTAAAGCCGCAGGACAGGAGGCTGCTCTGGATAAGCAGGATAATAATCTGGGTTGTGATTATAGCAGTTCTCTTCCCTGTATACTGGGTTTTAATGGCTTCATTGAGCCCCGGGGATGCGTTTTTCACAGGGAGCCTTCTCCCTAAGGAAGTGAGCCTGGACAACTATGTGGAGGTCATAAATGATACTGATTTCCTTATATGGATTAAAAACAGCATGATACTCTGCACAGGGGTTTCTATAATACAGCTCTTCATGACAACCACATCGGCATATGCCTTCAGCAGGATGAGGTTTAAGGGAAGGAAATATGGCCTCATGACATTGCTGATACTGCAGATGTTCCCTACAATAATGGCCATACCAGCCATATACGGCATACTGGTCAGGATTAATATGCTGGATAGCATATATGCCCTTATGCTTGTCCTGGCTGGCGGGAACGCATTTAATATATGGCTTTTGAAGGGATATATTGACAGCATACCCAGGGAACTGGATGAGGCAGCCAAGGTGGACGGTGCCACACACTGGCAGATATTTACCAGGATTATACTGCCCCTTATTGTACCTATGCTGGTAGTCATATTCCTCTTCAGCTTCATAGGTGTGTACAGTGAGTTTGCCATTACCAGCGCTGTCATCCATGACCCGGGAAGCTACACTGTGGCTTTGGGCCTTCAGAGGTTCATATTAAACCAGTTTGCCGCCCACTGGACACTCTTTGCTGCAGCTGCTGTCATGGCTTCACTGCCCATAACCATAGTGTTTATGCTTCTTCAGAGATACCTGCAGGCAGGCCTGGCCGCCGGGGCAGTGAAAGGTTAAGGTGCATGTTATGAATAGAGAGGCTATATATCACAGGACTATGCTCCCTTTTGCATATCCCGTAGGGGAGCATGAGCTTAGATTGGTATTGAGAGCTGCTAAAGATGACATATATTTTTCGGAGGTCTTCTATGGCGATAGGTATGCAGAGCCGGGGAGTGAGGTAAGTACCCTTATGAGAAAAGAGGCCTCTGACAGTCTCTTCGACTATTATACCGTGACATTGTATACTGAGGAAAAGAGGGTAAGGTACTTCTTCCACCTGAGTGACAGAAGGGAGGACATCTGGTATTCCGAGAAGGGGTTCAGTGTGGCCAGGCCGAAAGAGGGGCTGTTTCAATACCCATATATCTGCCCAGCCGACCTCTTTTCGGAGCCGGAATGGATAAGGGGAAGGACCATGTACCAGATATTCCCTGATAGGTTCTGCAATGGAGATAGGGACAACGACCCCGAGGGCTGTCTAAAGTGGGGCGAGACTCCGAAAGCTGACTCCTTTTTTGGAGGGGATTTAAAGGGCATTATAGATAGGCTGGACTACCTTGCAGACCTTGGCATTGGTGTAATATACCTGACACCTATATTCAAATCTCCATCCAACCACAAGTATGACACTGCAGACTACTACAGCATAGACCCGGCCTTTGGCGACAGGGACATCTTAAAAAGACTGGTGTCAGAGGCCCACCGGAGGGATATAAAGGTAATTTTAGATGGTGTATTTAACCACTGTGGGAAGGACTTCTTTGCATTTCAGGATGTAGTAAAGCATGGAGCCTCATCGCCATATAAGGACTGGTTTAATATACACAGCTTCCCGGTCAGAGCAGGTAAAGACCCCAATTATGAGACTTTTGCCAGTGGGGTGTATACCATGCCCAAGCTCATGACCCATAACCCTGAGTTGCGCGAGTATCTGATTAAGGTGGGGGAACACTGGGTGAGGGAGGTGGACATAGACGGATGGAGGCTGGATGTGGCTAATGAGATAGACCATGACTTCTGGCGGGAATTCCGGAAGCGCGTCAAGGCTATAAAGCCCGACGCCTTTATTATAGGCGAGGTGTGGCATGACTCCCTGGAATGGCTGAGGGGCGACCAGTTTGACTCAGTGATGAACTACCCATGGAGAGAGGCAGTACTGGATTTCTTTGCCAGAGGAGAGATTGATGCGGTGGGGTTTGATGAGAGAGTGGCGGGACTTCGTATGGCCCACTCCTCCAATATCTGGCCTGGCCTTGTAAACCTCCTCGGGAGCCACGATACAGCGAGGGTTCTGACCCTCTGCAGCGACAGGAGAAGGGCAGCCTTAGCAGCGGTGTTTCAGATGACATACCCAGGCCTCCCCATGATCTACTATGGGGATGAGATAGGCATGGAGGGCGGCGATGACCCTGACTGCCGCAGGACATTCATATGGGATGAGGAGGGACAGGACAACAAGCTCTTAAATTTATATAGACAGCTCATAAAACTGCGCAGGATATTTCCGCATCTTTCTGATGGCGACTACAGGACATGGCATACTGAGGGGAATGTGTATGCATATATCAATGACGGTATAGGGGTTGTGATAAATAACAGTGATGAAGATATATCATTAAGGCTGGATAACTTTACCATACACAGGACAGTGGACATCCTGAGCAGGAAAAGCTATGGATTGGGGAGGTATCTATCCATAGACTTAAAGCCGTATTCAGCAGCCATTCTCCTTACAGAACGTGACTATGAAAAAATGAGGGAGGCAGGGGCATGTTAAAAAGGCAAAGATATTTAGCACTCCTATTAGCACTCATACTCATCATAGCACTGGTATCTGCTGGATGCACCCCTGCCAGAAAGACAGACTGAAAGAGCCAGGTGATATATTTTGTTATGACAAACAGGTTATACGACGGTGACAGGGCCAATGATATAGACATAAACCCGGCTGACCCCAAGGCATACCACGGGGGAGACCTGCAGGGGCTCATTGACAAACTGGACTATATAAAGGGTTTGGGGGCTACTGCCATATGGAAGGCAGCAAGGCCATAAGATACGGGGAATATATGCCCCTTGAGGACGATGAGGTCGTAGGGTTTATAAGGAAGTATGAGGATAAATATGCCCTTGTATTTATAAATAATACTGATAAAATGATAGATAAGATTTTTATCCTGCCTGAGGATGCAGGTATAAAAGATGGGATCACCTTAAAGGATAAACTCTCCGTATGGTTCCCATAGCGACATCACTTTGAATATATCTGTAGTTAGAATATAGTGACAGGTAATTTGCATGTACATATGTGAGGTGTTTAAGATGGCGGTAACCATAAAGGATGTGGCGGCACGGGCAGGGGTAAATCCCTCTACAGTATCCAGGGTGCTGGCTGAGAGCCCGCTGATAAGCGAGGAGACAAAGGAAAGGGTAAGAATGGCTATAAAGGAGCTGGGCTACCACCCAAACGCCATTGCACGCAGTTTAGCCATGAGCTCCAGCCGTACCATTGGCCTTGTTATATCCAGGCCGACAGAACAGGCATTTGCCAATCCATTCTTTCCAGAGGTCATAAGGGGCATAGGCACTGTCCTGGAAAGGGAGGGCTACCACCTCATGCTGGAGATGGCCTCTGATGCAGAGTCGGAGGGAAGGACCACCCTTCAGATGTTAAAAAGCAGGAGGGTTGATGGGGTCATACTCACCAGTTCCAGGATTGGGGATCGTCTGATTTCAAGGCTTATAGAGGAAAACCTGCCCTTTGTCCTCATAGGCAGGCCCATTGACAGGGAATACCAGGAAGTAGATCCCGTCCTCTGGGTGGACAACGACAATGTGCAGGTGGGATATATGGCTACTGAACACCTCATATTGAATGGGAGAAAGGACATTGCCATGGTAAACGGCCCCAGGGACCTGGTGGTTTCCTATGACAGGTTTTGCGGCTACAGGAAAGCCATGCATATGTATGGCAGGGAAATTAGGGATGAGTTTCTGATTAATGTCACCTTTACAGAGGATGGTGGGATTCAGGCGGCAGAGCATTTTATTAAATCCGGCAGGATGCCCGATGCCATATTTGCGGCTGACGACAGCATTGCCTTAGGAGCTATAATGAGGCTTAAAGAACAGGGCATAACGGTACCCGATGATGTGGCTGTGGTGGGTGTAAACGACAGCCCCATAGGCAGGGTGGCCAGGCCGTCCCTCACCACAATGAGCGTTGAGATATTCGATATGGGTGTACGGGCGGCAGAAATGCTCATAGAGAGGATAAATGACGGGGATATACCCTCCTACCATATAGTCTTTCCTTCGGAGCTTATAGTGAGGGAGTCCAGTACGGCTTTAAAGGCAGAATAGTTGAGGAGGCTTGTTTAATGCTTGGGAAGATTGTCTCATACGATTGGACTGAAAACAGTGTGGTGCTCAATGGAGAAAGCTTTAGTATCTATATTGACATTTTGAGCAATGATATAGTAAATATTGCTGCCTCAAGGGGAGAAAGACCGGGCCACAGCCAGGCAGTGGTGATGAATAGACAGAATGCCGAGCTTCAGGTTGAGGAGAATGACGGGTACATTGATATTTATACAGCCTCATTCAGGCTCAGGGTGTCCATAGAGGACAGCATTATGGAGATAAATGATGGCAAGGGGCTTTTACTTAAAGGTATGGATCTTAATCTTGTGGACGATGACAGGTCGTGTTCTCTGAATATAAGGGAAGGGGAACACTTCTATGGTCTGGGTGAAAAGACAGGTTTTCTGGACAAGAAGGGCTACAGGTACACAATGTGGAATACAGACTGTTATGATACACATACCGAAGGCACTGATGCCATGTATGAGAGCTTTCCCTTTTATATAGGGTTTAATAGGAGTGGCTGCTATGGCATCTATTTTGACAACACATTCAGGACATATTTTGACATGGGCAAAACCGACCCTGAGAGGGTGAGGTTTGGGGCAGAGCATGGCCCCATGAGTTTTTTCTTCATATATGGAAGGGATATAAAGGACGTGGTAAAGGGCTACACAGAAGTGACAGGCAGGATGGATATGCCGCCGCTCTGGGCACTGGGCTACCAGCAGAGTAAATACAGCTATTACCCGCAGGATAGGGTTGTGGAGCTGGCGAAGTCATTCAGAGAGAAGGATATACCGGCCGATGTCATTTATCTTGACATACACTATATGAATGGATTCAGGGTGTTTACCTTTGATAAGGAGAGGTTTCCTGACCCCAAGGCCATGATAGACGAGCTCAAGGAAATGGGCTTTAAGGTGGTCACCATCATAGACCCCGGGCTCAAGGCAGACGGATCTTACAGTGTATTTGTTGAAGGGCTTAAAAACCACTATTTTGTGACTGACAAAAACGGCCTGCCCTTTACCGGCAAGGTATGGCCTGGCCTCACCTGCCTGCCCGACTTTTCCAGGGACGATGTGAAGAGGTGGTGGGGTGACAACCATAAGGAGTTTATCGAAATGGGCATAGCGGGCATATGGAACGACATGAACGAGCCCGCAGTAATGGACACACCCACCAGGACAATGCCCGAGGATATGGTACACCAGAATAATGGCAAACCCATCAGGCATGAAGAGTTTCACAATGTATATGCCCTCAATATGGCTATGGCGACAAAGGACGCCCTCTTGAGATTCAGGCCTAATGAGAGGCCCTTCATCCTCACCAGGGCGGCATTCTCAGGGATACAGAGGTATGCGGCCGTATGGACAGGGGACAACAGGAGCTACTGGGAACATCTGAAGATGTCCATGCCCATGCTTTTAAATATAGGTCTTTCGGGTGAGCCCTTCTGTGGTGCCGATATAGGCGGCTTTACTGACGACTGCAGCGAAGAGCTGCTTATAAGATGGACACAGCTGGGTGTATTTTATCCCTTCTGCAGAAACCACAATGGCTTAGAGTCTAAGGACCAGGAACCGTGGGCCTTTGGCAGGAGGGCCGAGGATATAACCAGAGAGTTCATAAAGCTGCGATACAGACTTCTGCCATACATGTATAACCTGTTCTATGAGGCTAACACCACCGGCATACCGGTCATGAGGCCGCTTATAATGGAATATCCTGGCGACGAGATGTGTGCTGAGGTATTTGATGAATTCATGCTGGGTGAGAGCATACTGGTTGCACCGGTCTACGAACCCGGTAAGAGGGTCAAGGAGGTTTACCTTCCGGAAGGCAGGTGGATTGCCTGGTGGACAGGAGAGGAGTATCAGGGAGGCAGGTACTACCTTGTAGATGCCCCGCTGGATAGGATGCCTATCTTTATAAAGGCTGGGGCGGTCCTCCCGATGGCCAGGCCAATGAAAAGTACATCAGACGGCATGGTTACGGAGTTTCACATCTTCCCCGGCGCTATGTCGGGCGAATATGTTTACTACGAGGACGACTGCCATACATTAAACTACATGAATGGAGAGTATAACCTCTACAGGATAAGCTACAGCAAAGGTGCAGAGGCTGCTGACATAAAGGTAGAAAAGCTATATTATGGGTATAGCGAAGGCCAGAGGCAGTTCCAGGTTGTATTAAGAGGAGAAAAGAATATCGAAAAGGTCCGGGTAAACGGCCAGGCCGCTGAGCCGGTTGCCAGAGACGGAGATGTAATAGTAGATATGACAATATAGCTTTAGCGCTCCAGATGGGGCGCTTAATTTTTTGGTTTATATTAAATCATTTCCTAAATACAAATAAGGCTTTATAGTTTGTGACAAGTATTTCATTTATAGAACCTCTGCGGCTGCTATTGGAATTTATCATACGTTTGGCCTGTATTCGGTGGATATAATAGTTTCTGTAAAGTTCATCAAAGAATTCGTCATTTGGGTTTTCGTTTTTGGGGTCGGAGTTGCTGAGCATAATCTTAGCGCCTCTTTCATCAAGTCTTTCAAAAAATTCTGCAAGTGCTATTTGCTCTCGATCATCAAAATCAGATTTATTATATGATGTAAAGTTTGATGTATCATTAAGAGGCCTGTAGGGTGGGTCAAGGTAGACAAAAGTATTGTTTTCGACGTATTTTATACTTTCCCTGTAATCAGCCTCGAAGATTTTAACTCTTTGCAGCAAAGCATGGGCTGCATACAAATTATCCTCATCGCATATCGTGGGTTTTTTATAACGTCCTGCTGGTACGTTGAAAAGTCCCTGCTGGTTTACCCTGTATAGCCCGTTGTAGCATGTTCTGTTTAGAAAAATGAATAATGCTGCCTTTTCGATGTCTGGCCTGGCCTCCTCTATTGGGGTCAAGTTATAAACAGACCTTATCTTATAATACATTTTTTCACGTTCTTCAAAGGTGCTTTTTAAATATTCTGCCTCGAGCATTTTGAGTTTATATATCAGCTCGTCAACACAATATTTGACAGCATTGTATGAGTTTATAAGGTCCTTATTTATATCAAATATGTATGCTTCTTCTATGTTGTATTTTTGCATAATATCAAATAAAACGGCACCACTGCCGACAAATGGTTCTACATATCTCTTAACATTTCCGTTGACTAACTCTTCTGGATAAAATTTCAGAAATGTAGTAAGCAGCTGACTCTTCCCACCAGCCCATTTTACGAAAGGCCTGGCCGGTATATCAGTTCTTAAATTCACTATAGCTTCCATTGGTGCATACCCCCATATGTCCCTTAATTATTTTTATTATACCATAATTTCAGAAATGAGCGGGGTATTATATACTGTAACCTGTGATGATAGTGCGCCCTACTGGAGGGCGCTCAATTTATTTATTATCAACAACGTGTCACATTCTTTTAAAAAAATGGAGGAATTTTATATAAGCAGATATTGAACTGTGCGATAGTGCGGCCATATCTTTGAAAACCAGGACGGTCATTGATGAAGGGAAATTCGATATGGAACTTTTACCGGCTGGCACTAGGTTCACACTCTCATTTGAATATATGGTATTAGAAAAAGGCCTTTCTGCTAATATAACTGAGTATTTTGTGGCGGCCCTCAGTGCTTTAGAATCAGGGGAAATCCCCATCGGTAAAAGAAAAAGGAGGGGTTTTGGCAGATGTCATGCAGAAAACTGGAGTGTATACTAGTATGACATGAGTAAACCGGATGGCCTTATATGTTGGCTGGAAAGGGATAAGAATAATCCTGAGGGTATAGACAGTATAGCCGCTTCAATAAATATGATGAATGAATATACGGATGAATTTATATTAAAGGCGACATTTAAAATAAATGGTTCTGTGCTGATCAAGGGCCAATCTATGGATGAAAATACTCCTGATTCGGTTCATATACATTCTTTTGGAAATAATAAGTATGTACCTATAATCAGCGGTACAAGTTTGGCCAGCGCTCTTAGAGCCAGAGCATATAGGATAATCAATACTATAGGCGCAAGCCAGGACATTGTGGATGGAATATTTGGTTCCCCACGCGAAGAAAGGAAGGATCGTACAGTCGGTAGATTATGGATCAGCGAGAGTACAGTTGAAGACGCAAGAAAGTCCTGAAATTCAAAGACAGAAAGGTTTTGCCGTACCTTTATTATAGATGCCGTGCCGTTGATATATTATAAAAGATGAACTGAATATAGAGTTTGCCATAGTAGAAAACAGTCAGAGCGACGCCGTATATAAATGTGTGTACCTGTCGGCATAGGCAAGAAAAGGGATATTGCCTTTTATGCGGAGATACTATCAGGAATAACGTTTAAGGAAAATGAAATAAGCCTCATACCATTTTATATATCACATCTATTGGATTACTTTTGATAACTTGTCATAACATTATTTTTGACACAGCAAATAATGTATATTTGTAATTTACAATGCAATTTAATATTGTTAAAATATTAAAAGGAGAGGTTATGAATATTAATTGAATAACATAGCTTAAGCGTAAATATATGCAACCAGACAAAGTAAGAATATTTAAAGAGAGGTATTTATTCATGCCAACTGTGTATAGAGAAGGGAAATATAGATTTTTCTTTTTTAGTAATGAAGGAGTAGAACCTCCACACATACATGTGGAGTCAGATAATAAATATGCAAAATTTTGGCTTGATCGTGTGACCTTAGCCGAATCTTATGGATTTAAAGCATTTGAATTATCCGAAATAAGCAAAATAATTGAAAAAAATTTATATATGCTGAGGAGGGAATGGGATGAGTATTTTGAATAACGATATTTTCAAAGCAGTAGCTGTTGATGTTTGGTTTGATGACGACAAATTATATATTTTGCTAAGTGATGGCCGTGAAATGGGGGTCCCTTTAGAGTGGTTTCCCAAGCTCAAGAAAGCGACTCCCGAAGAAAAAGCTGATTGGCGTTTGATTGGTGGTGGAATAGGAATACGATGGGAAAAACTTGATGAAGATATCTCGATTGAAGGTATTATCCGAGGGAGGGGAGCAGTATATAGGTCTATCAATTAAAAGAGTTCAGTTTTTACTTTTCCGTATTGAGGAATATTGGGCAGCCATAGTGCTTGTCTTATCATTTCATAGTCTTTATTTGATTTGCTTTTTAAATAGTATTCTTTATCGCTTTTTATCTTAGTAATTATGATGAGGTTTGCACTTTTTAATGCCTCATGGATTCTTTCTGTAGATATCTTTACATTCTTTTGCTGTAATATATATTCTAAGTATCTTTGTATTACCAGCGCCAGGTAGCAAAGAACGAAGTGGCCTTCAATACTTGATTTTGTCAATACAAATATAGGCCTTGCTTCAAAGTTGGATTTTAATACCCTGAAGCTTTCTTCTATCTTCCATAGTCCATTAACTGCCTTGCCTGAAGAGCAGACCTTGTAAGCCATGACATATTCAAATCCCATGGATTTTATGTACCTTAAATGTTCACTAAAATTTGATACAAGTGATATTAAGCATGTAGGTAGGTAATGAGGGTTCAAATTGTTGAGAAAATGATGGCTATGCAGTAGTGGAAACACAGCCATATGAGAATATATAAGAGTGAGTAACCCTCTAAGATTAAAAGTCCCCAGCTATGGGGGCTTTTAATTATCTACTTCTTTTAAAAAGATGAAGGAATTTTATATAATTTGTAGAAATATTAAACTAATAATCACGTCTTTTGATGGATACATGACACACCGTGACAGAATGGTGGTTTAAAATATAAGGGGATGGTTTGATTTGGATATTGAAGAAAAAATAATGGGGCTATTGAACAATCTGGATAACTCGTATTATCGGTTGATACTCATTGTAGGCGCAGGCGGCTCTGGAAAGACGGACATTTTGAAATCCATTGCTGACCAGTGTGGGACATATGTCAACCTGGGCCTGGCCCTATCCGAGAAGCTCCTGGAGTATCCTATAGAGGAGAGGGCATATAAGGCCACAGACTGTCTCAGGGAGATATTAAACAGCATAGAGAAGGAACCGCTCCTGATAGATAATATTGAGCTGCTCTTTGCCCCACACCTCAAGTTAAATCCCTTGAGCCTTTTGAAGCATGAGAGCAGATACAGAAAGATTGTTGCGGCCTGGCCTGGCCGATTTGAAAACGACAAACTCATATATGCCGAGTACGGCCATCCGGAATACAAGACATACGGCAAGAATGGCATTGAGGTACCCATATTAGACTTAGAGAGGAGACAAATCCAATGAAATACAGCGAACTCATCCATTTTGAACCCATAGAGACGGTAACCCAATTAAAGAGCGCCGATGACAAAGAAAAGGCGAAGTCTCTTATAAAGACCTATGTCATGTCCGATAAAATGGCAGATATGATATCAACGATAGTAATTCAAAACCTGCGCTTTGATATCCCACAGGATAACAAAGGGGTATTTATAGTGGGCAACTATGGTACGGGCAAGTCCCATCTTATGTCTGTCATCTCCTCAATAGCAGAACACGAGGATCTTTTAGCACTGGTTGACAACCAGAGGTTTGTAAATGATGCGGCTGCCATTGCAGGTAGGTTTAAGGTATTGAGGATAGAGATCGGAGGTGTTGAGACGCCCCTCAGAGATATAATACTAAACAAAATAGAGGAACACCTTAAGTCTCTGGGGATAGAGTACAGATTTCCCTCTGCCAGTACCATAGCCAACAACAAAGAAAGCCTTATGGAAATGATGTCACTGTTTCAGGATAAATATCCCGACTGCGGCTACCTGATTGTGGTAGACGAACTCCTCGATTATTTGAGAGGACAGAAGGAACATGAAATGATAAAGAGCCTGGGCTTTTTAAGAGAACTGGGCGAGGTGGCCAGCCTGAGCCGCATAAGGGTTATAGCAGGGATACAGGAGGCCCTTTATGATGTTCCATCTTTTCAGAGGATGGCACAGGCTATCAAGAGGGTTATGGATAGGTTTAAACAGTTGTTTATTACCCGTGAAGACATATCCTATGTCATATCAAATAGGCTCTTGAAAAAGGATGATAAACAGAAGAAATGGATAAGAAGACACCTTGAGAAATTCAGCCATCTCTATGAGGATATGTCCAGCAGGATGGACAGATACGTAGAGCTTTTCCCCATACACCCGATGTACATAGATGTCTTTGAAAAGATACTGGTGGTGGAAAAGAGGGAGATATTAAAGACTGTTTCAAGGGATATAAAGAAGATTATTGATAAAGAGATAGGGGATGAAGAGCCAGACCTGATATCCTTTGACGCCTATTGGAGTCATCTGAAGGAGGAAAAAGAATTGAGGACCATTCCCGGTGTGCGGGATGTTATAGACAAGGGAGGCAGACTGGAGGATATCATAGACCACTCTTTTCCCAAGAAGAGTACAAAGCCTCTGGCGTTAAGAATAATTCATGCCATCTGTGTATATCGCCTCACCACAGATGATTACACGAGCCCTATAGGTCTTACGGCAAAGCAGATGAGGGACGACCTCTGCCTTTATACCCATGTACCGGAGCTGACAGATGATTTTCTTCTTACTACAGTGGAGACCAGCTTGAAAGATATAATAAAGACGGTAAGCGGTCGGTTTATCGGCCATAATCAGGACAACGGGCAGTATTATCTCGATATCAAAAAGGACATAGACTATGATGCGGAGATAGAAAAAGAGGCCGATATCTTAGAGGAAGACGACCTTACAGATTCTTATTATGATGCCATATTAAAGGTTATGAAGTGGGATAAATCGGAATATGTACGTGGCATGAAGATATGGGAGTATGACCTGCTGTGGGACGAGAAAAAAGTGATGCGGGAGGGCTACCTCTTCCTCGGCACCCCGGCGGATAGACCGACTGCACAGCCTCCCCATGACTTTTATATTTACTTCATTAGTCCCTATGAGGGCGGAGGCTACTTTAAAGAGGATAAAGAGGATGAGGTATTCTTTGTATTAAAAAGGATGGATAAGGAGTTTGAATGGCATATAAAACTATACGCAGCATCCATAAGCCGGGCCAGCAGATCTTCTGCCGATGACAAAAAGATATATAATGCCAAGGCTGAGCAGCATATGAAAGACATGGTAAATTGGCTTACAAAAAATGTTAGCAGTGCATTTGAGGTGATATACAGGGGAGTGAATTATGATTTATCTGAGGTTATAAAAGGCAGCTATGGACTTAAGGAGTTTAAAGACTATATCGACAGGGCGGCTTCAAACCTCCTATCCACATGGTTCAGGTCTGTTGCACCGGAATATCCTTCATTTAAAACCATAATAACCAAGGAAAACCGTGAGAAGGCGTTTAAGGATGCCTTAGACTACCTTAACGGCAGACATAGCGACAATGGACGCAGGGTCCTTGAGGCCCTTGAGCTCTTAGATGGGGACGAGGTGAGACCGGGCAAGTCAAGGTATGCCAGGAGTATACTGGAAAAGCTAAATACCCTTGAACCCGGCAGGGTCCTCAACAGGAAGGATATCCTTACAGAGATAAACGGCTATTATTACGACACTGCATACAGGCTTGAGGCGGAGTGGGTATTTGTTGCCATGGCTGCCCTTGTATACAGTGGAGACATTGTAGTATCGATATCAGGAAAGGATTATGATGCTGCCGGTATGGATGAGCTGGCTAAGATGAATCCATTTAATCTTGTAAACTTTGCATATATTAAGAGGCCGGAGGGCCCTCCCATAGCTGCCATAAGGAAACTCATGGAGTTCCTGGGTTTGCCTCCAGGCCAGGCCAATTACTGGAATACCAGCGACACGGTAAACTCCGTTTTATCCAGTGCTGATGCTCTGACGAACAGGGTCATTGAGGCACAGAAAATCCTGTCAGCCGGTATCTCAGCCTGGGGCATACCGTTTATAGACGACAAGGACATGATTGACTATAAGGAGGATATGAAAAAGCTATCAAATTTCCTGGACGGCCTTAAGAAGTTTAACACACCGGCTAAATTGAAGAATTTCAGATATCAAGAAGCCGAGCTTGACGGCTACAAGGAATATGTAAAGATAATAGAAAAGATAGAAAAGCTAAAGGCTTTTAAGGATGAGATAGACAGTATGACATCCTATCTCATGCAGGCAGAAGCATATATTGGGGATAAGGATTTGGAGGATGAAGTCAATAACCTTAAGGGTGAGCTCAAAGAGGCAGTTAAAAACGCTGCGAAATTGGATTCGAGTTTTATAGCCTCCTATAAGAAAAAACTGCAGTCTGCCATAGAGCGATACATTGACTGGTATATGGATAACCACAAAAAATACAGGCTGGATGTAAATGATGATAACAGAAAAAAGAAAATAATGAATGGCGAGATTAAGTCAAAACTGGATGCCCTCAAAAATATTAAGGTGGTAAGCAGGTCTAAATATTTGGAGCTACTTGACAAATTGTCAAAATTGCAGACATGCTACAGTCTTACCAAGCAGGACATGGAGAAAAGCCCTGTATGCCATCACTGCGGCTTTAATCCACAGCAGGAAAATATCTTGGTATATGGAGAGCTGGACAAAATAGAAGAGGAAATGTCAGGGCTTCTATACCAGTGGAAAGATGTCATACTGGATAATATTGAGGACCCGGCATTGAAAGACGATTTGCAGCTTTTAAACCCTGAACAGAGGAAAATCATCGAGGACTTTAAAAGAAGCAGGGAGCTACCTGACAGGATTGATTATCAGTTTGTAAGTACCATAGAGACGCTTTTAGAGGGCCTTGACGGGGTGAAAATATCAACAGATGACCTGATAAGCACGCTTAAGGGCAATGGTACTCCATACACTATGGATGAGATGTATAGAAGATTTGATGAATATATAAAGAGTAAGACCAGGGGAAAGAACAAGGAAAAAATCAGGATTATCATAGAATGACGGGAGGATATCCGATGGAGCTGACAAAAGAAGTGCTGGACAAGGTAAGGCATATAGAGGGTTTTCCCATAGGGAGGGATGAGGACATCATAGCCATCTCAGACCCTCCTTACTATACAGCCTGCCCCAATCCATTTATAGACGAGTTTATTGAGAGGTATGGCCGTCCCTATGATGAGGAAAATGACAGCTATCACAGGGAGCCATTCACTGCTGATATATCTGAGGGCAAGAACGACCCCATATACAATGCCCATTCGTACCACACCAAGGTACCGCATAAGGCCATAATGAGGTACATACTACACTACACAGAGCCGGGGGATATTGTATTTGACGGGTTTTGCGGCACAGGCATGACGGGGGTAGCTGCCCAGACGTGCGGCAATCCAGATCCTGAATTTAAGCTGAAGGTAGAAAACGAGATGAAGGCGAGGGGAGAAGAGGTGAAGTGGGGTGCCAGGAGGGCTATCCTGTGCGACCTTTCTCCTGCTGCCACATTCATAGCCTATAACTACAACAGTCCAGTAAATGCTGCGGAGTTTGAGAAAGAGGCCAAGAGGATACTGGATGAGGTAGAAAAAGAGTGCGGCTGGATGTATGAAACCTATCACACAATAGATGGCGAGATTCAAAATGACGTAAAAGGCATGCCCATAAAGGGCAGGATAAACTACACCGTGTGGTCGGATGTTTTTGTCTGTCCGAGCTGCAGTGAGGAGGTAGTCTTCTGGGATGCAGCGGTAGACAAGGAGAGCGGCAAAGTCTTGGACGAGTTTGAGTGTCCTCACTGCGGGGCGTCATTATCCAAGGGAAAGATGGAGAGGGCCTGGAGGACATACTATGATAAGGCCATAGGCGAGACGGTGAGGCAGGCAAAGCAGGTGCCTGTCCTCATAAACTACACAGCCATGGGCAGGAGATATGAGAAAAAACCCGATGCCTATGACTTAGAGCTCATAGACAGGATAGAGGGCATGGATATACCATACTGGTATCCGACGGATAAAATACCGAAAGGAGATAAAACAGGAGAACCTCTGAGAATAGGCATAACCCATGTGCACCATTTTTATACAAAGAGGAATTTATGGGTATTGAGTGCACTGTATGAGAAAGCTAAACAGATTAATGATGATAATATAATTTCTAAATTAATATGGTTACTAAATTCCTCTCAAGAAAGAACTTCTGTACTAAATAGATATTTATTTGACAGGGGAGGCGGTGGTAAGGTTTCAGGAACTTTGTACATACCTTCACTGGTTAAAGAAAATTCAGTGTTTCATCATGTAAATCATCGGAAAGATTTAATTATTTCATGTTTAAATGTAAGTAAAAAAAATAATTTTCATAATTGTATATTTACACAAGCATGTTTTAATACCACTATCCCATCTAATTCCATAGACTATATATTCACTGTTCCTCCATTTGGCGATAACCTTATGTATTCGGAACTCAACTTCCTCTGGGAGGCATGGCTTAAGGTCTTTACCAACAATAAACAAGAGGCCATCATAAACAGAGTGCAGGGTAAGGGGCTGCATGAGTACCAGGAGCTCATGGAAAAGTGCTTTGCTGAGATGTACAGGGTATTGAAGCCGGGCAGATGGATGACCGTGGAGTTTCACAATAGCAAAAACAGCGTCTGGAACGCCATACAGCAAGCCATACTCAAGGCGGGTTTTGTTATTGCGGATGTGAGGTCTCTGGATAAAAAGCAGGGGAGTTTTAATCAGGTTACGACAACCACTGCCATGAAAAAGGACATGATTATCTCGGCATACAAGCCCAGGGCATCATTTGTAGAGGGATTCTTGAATAAGGCAGGCACGGAGGAGGCTGTATGGGATTATGTAAGGCAGCACCTGGAGAAGCTCCCGGTTGTTGTCGAAACTGACAAGGGAGAGATAGATATCGTAAAGGAGAGGACTCCACAGCTTCTCTACGACAGCATGATAAAGTTCCATGTGATGCATGGCCTGGCCATACCCATGGGTGCCGCAGACTTTTACGCCGGGCTTGAAAAACACTTTATAGAAAGAGACGGGATGTATTTCCTTCCCACTCAGGTGAGCATTTATGACCGAAGGCGGATGATGGAAAATATGTCAGATCAGTTTTCATTCTTAGTCTCTGATGAGAAGACAGCCATCCAGTGGCTTTTGTGGGAACTGAGCAAAAGCTCTCAGACGTATCAGGATATAGAGCCGAAATTCCTGAAGGCATTCCACCAGGCAAGGCATGAGAGTATGCCTGAGCTTTCAGAGATTCTTGAAGAAAACTTTCTCAAGGATGAAGAGGGTAGATGGTATATACCCGATCCAAACAAGAAGTCAGATCTGGAAAGACTTAGAGAAAAGACACTGCTAAAACAGTTCGAGGAGTATAAAAACAGCAGGGGCAGGCTAAAAGAATTCAGGAGTGAGGCCATAAGGGCCGGATTTAAGAAGTGTTGGGGAGATAAAGACTACAAGACCATAGCTGATATAGGGGACAGGCTGCCATCCGACATACTGGAAGAGGACGATGTCATCATGATGTATTATGATAATGCCCTCACGAGGTTGGGGCAGTGATATATTAGGGGGATATTTATGAAGTATCGTGAATTAATGGAATTTGAGCCCATAGAAACTGTGATAAGCCTGAGCGACGCCTCGTCGAACATGGATAAGGCTGCAGGCATGGTAGAAAGTTATGTGACATCGGAGAAAATGACGAGCAATATAGATAGGCTTATAATCTCAAACCTTAATCTTGATGGCGCTGGCAGAAAGGGTATATTTGTGGTGGGAAATTATGGTTCAGGTAAGTCTCACCTCATGTCTGTCGTATCCTCCATAGCAGAACATAAGGGACTGCTCGAGCATCTGAAAGATGAAAAGCTAAGGGAATACATGGACAGGATTGCAGGCAGGTTTGAGGTACTCAGGATAGAGTTGGGGGCTTCACTCATATCGCTCAGGGATGCCGTGACAAAAGAGATAGAAAAGGATCTGCTCAAGAGAGGCATAACATATAGATTCCCACCGATGGATAGTATACCAAACAATAAGCAGTGCACCTTGGAGATGATGTCTCTCTTTAAGAAGCATTATCCTGAAAAAGGCTATCTCATTGTGGTGGATGAGCTTCTGGACTTTATAAGGGGCAAAAAGGAAAATGAGGTAATACTGGACCTTAACTACCTGAGGGAAATGGGTGAACTTTGCGGTATCTCGGACATCAGATTTATCACCGGGATACAGGAGCCGCTTTTTGATAACCCATCTTTTCACTTCCTTGCTGATTCTGTAAGAAGAGTGGCAGACAGGTTTGACCAGTTCATTATAACCAATGAGGACATAGCCAATGTGGTGTCAAAAAGGCTTTTGAAGAAAAATGAGGAACAGCGAAAAAAGATAAGGGAGCATATATGGCGGTACTGCAAACTCTATACCGGAATGTCAGAAAACCTGGAAAGGTATATAGACCTGTACCCGATTCACCCAGCATTCTTTGATATGGTGGGCCAGGTTTTAACATCCAGCAACAGAGAGGTATTAAAGGCTGTGTCTGTGATCATGAGAGACAGGTTGGATAAGGATATCGGGAATGGACCGGGTATAATCTCTTATGATGGGTACTGGGAGTATATACTAAAGACTCCCTCTGCTACAGCAGATCCGGGCATAAACCGTGTAATGGAAAGATATGCTGACCTGCACAGGATTATTTCAGAGTCATCTATAGATGAGGATAAAAAGAAGGTTATATACAGGATTATAAATGCATTGAGCGTGTATAGGCTGGTAGGTGGAGACACAGACAGCGATAGAGGGGTTTCCTTGAATGGACTCATTGATGGGCTCAATCTTTTCCCTGCCATTCATGAACTTAAACGAGATGCCCTTAAGGAGTCTGTCAATCAGTGCATTACGGAGCTTATGAAGGCAACAAGGTCCCAGTTTATAATGTTCAACAGGGAAAAAGAGGAATATTATCTGGACCTGAAGAGGGACATTGATTATGACGCAAAGATTGATGAGGCTGTGGATGTAATAAGCAACGATGCACTCAACAGATACTTTTATGAGATATTGCTCAATAAATTGGAACTGGCTGAATCGAGCAAAATAGCGGATGCTCACCTGCTGTGGAGTTATAGCCTCATCTGGAAAGAGAAGAATATCGAAAGAGGAGTCTATATCAAATTTGGACTCCCTGAAGAAAACAGCCCCTTAGGAGATATGCTGTGCGCCCTGTTTGTGGGGCCATATAATGATATAGAACCTGATCAGATAAGGGATAACTATCTCTATTTTATCATGAGAAACTATGATGAGAAATTTGAAAACGACCTCAAACACTATTCGGCTGCCAGATATCTGTACCAACTTGCCACAGATGATATCAAGCAGATCTATGATGAAAAGTGCAGGAAATATGCCAGAGGCCTGAATGAATGGCTTGATATACATATGAGAAATGCCTTTGACGTAAGGTATGGAGGTAAAAAGATCAAAATCGATAGGCAGAATGATAAAATGAGTTTCAAAGAGATCATAGATGAATGCATAAACATGGGCCTGTATGACTATATGGCGACAATACTGCCGGATTATCCAAGGTTTAATACCGTCATCACCAATAAAAACAGAAATGAGGTCTTCAGGGCCGCAATTAACTTTTTATCAGGAAAGAGGAATGAACTGGGGAAAAAGATACTGGAGTCTTTGGAGCTGTGGGATGGTACGGAAGTCAACATTCATGACTCTAAATATGCTGGATATTTTCTGGGATTATTGAATGATAAACCGGATGGTATAGCAAGAGAAGATATAATTGACGGCTTTGATCTGGATAGGCGTTTTAGACTGGAGACAGAATGGGTGGCAGTTGTCCTGCTTTCCTTAGTCTACTGCGGCGAAGCTGTACTAAAGCTGCAAAAGGACGAGATAAATCTCCTGAATATATCAGGTTTAAGCCGATATAATGTGTCAGAGATTACTTTATTTTCAGGATATCGTAAAATGGAAAAACCATCTGCAGAGGAGATTGAAAGGATTTACAGAGCAGTTGGCGGCGAAGGCGAATGTGTATTTGATGAGAGGTCGGTAAAGTCATTTATTGATGGGATAAATACATTAAAAAAGGATATCAATACCTGCCTGTCAGCTTTATCAGAGGATTTGAGGGTCTTTGACCTTGCTGTGCTTACTGGTGAGGATGTAAATAAGTATAAGGATGAGCTCAAGCAATTCAACAAGATACTGGACTACTATAAAGAATACAATACCCCTATCAGATTGCGAAATATGAAGGTTTATGAGGGTGATGAGGGACATATCTATGAGATGAAAGCCATTATAGACAGGCTTAAGAGCCTTAAACTGTTAAAAGAGGTTACAAGGTCATACAATGGATATCTCATGGAAGTAGAAAAATGGTATGATGACGAGATCTGGAAAAGTGAATTTGAAGCTATAAAGAAAGATTTGATGTATAGGGTAAAGGAACCGGGGCTATTAAATGAGGAAACCATAGATGATGTACTGAGGAAGCTGGATGATTTGAAATCAAGATATATACACGCTTATATAGACATACACAATAGATGCAGGGCAGATAAAAACTTGGAGAGACTGCGGACAGAGATATTGAATAGCACATATAAGAAACAGATAGATATGCTCAGGTCTATAAACCTTAAGTTGCCATTAGCAAACTATAATGATTTAATAAACAGTGCTGCTTCCATAAAGGTGTGCCAGGAACTTGACGAGGGAGATATGCAGGGCAATCCCCTCTGCCCATATTGCAAATTTAAACCAGTTTCCAGAGAATATGTAGATGCAAATACACTGGAAAATATTATAAATGAACTGAAAAAGGATTATGATGACTGTGCCAGCCTGATTGTCGATACCCTTGAAGACCCTATGGTGCTGAGCAGGACCCAATATCTGCAGGAGGATGATAAGAAGATTATAAAAAGTATCATAGAGAATAAAAAGCTGCCCGACGAAATGAATTTGAAAATTGTTAATATCATAAATGAGCTGCTGGACAATTCGGAGATTATAGAAGTGGGTCTTGAGGATATATTTAAGGATATAAGGGCAAAAAGAAAAATATTTACAGCCGATGAGCTAAAAAATTATCTCATAGGATATGTGGATTCAATTGTAGGCAATAAAAAGGTTAAACTTGTGATTAAATGATAGGATGATTGTTATGGGAGAAAATGTACATTGGGTCTTTGATAGGTGGAATAATAAACCGGTTAAAGCTGTAGAGAGATATGAGCTTTGGAATACAACAAACTGCTTAGTGTATGACCCAACATCAGGGAGGATATACACCCTGCCGGCTGACGGAGTTGGGGATATAAATGAGGGTTATGTTTATGATGAACACAGGATAAGGTATATCCTTGCCGGGGCAAAGCTCAAGGAATTGATAGCAAGACAGAGCATCCTTTCGCCGATTGGCAGCAATATTATTCCCCTGCCCCATCAGATATATGCCTTAGTGAGGGCAATAAGCTCGAATAGGATAAGGTTTCTACTTGCTGATGAGGTGGGACTGGGGAAGACTATAGAGGCTGGGCTTATAATGACAGAGATGGAGATGAGAGGGCTTGTAAAGAGGGTGCTAATCGTCACTCCCTCCAGTTTAACTCTGCAATGGAAGGAAGAGATGCGGCTAAAATTTAACGAGGATTTTCACATTGTCAGGTCAGAGGACCTGACTTCGCTGAAGCATATCTATAATGACAGTAACATATGGACAGAGTTTGATAAGGTCATATGCTCCATGGATGCTATAAAGCCCATTAAAAGGAGACAGGGCTGGACACAGGAAGAGATCGATGAATACAACAGATTGCGCTTTAATGACCTGATTGAGGCGGGATGGGATATGGTGATTGTGGATGAGGCGCACAGGCTGGGTGGAAGCAGCGAGGCGGTGGCGAGACATGACCTGGGGGAGGGCCTGGCCAATTCTGCCACACATTTACTTCTCCTGACTGCCACACCTCATCAGGGGAAGAGTGAACCCTTCTGGAGAGTAATGAAGCTCTTAGACAGTGAGGCATTTCCCAATGCAAAGGCACTTACGAAGGAACAGGTCTCTCCCTATGTGATTCGCACCGAAAAAAGAAAGGCAATAGATGGCAGTGGTGCACTTCTATTTAAAAAGAGGGAGACCTTCATGAGGGAAATAGCCTGGGGCCCAAGACATGAGGAACAGTCAAACCTATATAAAGAGGTTACAAAGTATGCCTCTGAAGGGTACTGCATTGCTAAGAAAGAAAAAAAGGTATTTTTGGGGTTTCTGATGACCCTTATGCAGAGGATGGTCACCAGCAGCACCAGGGCTATAAGGGTAAGCCTTGAAAAAAGACTATCAGTTTTAAAGGATGAGGCTTCTAATCAGGCGGGACTAAATGAGGAAGAACTTATCGATATGGATGCCCAGGAAGTCTTAGATAATGTTATATCCATAGGTTCATATAACACAAAAAAGGAGATAAAGGAGCTGGAGAGGCTTATAAACCTTGCTAAACAGGCTGAGCGTCAGTTTATAGATGTAAAGCTGGAATGGCTTGTAGAGGAGATCAACAGTTTAAAACTGAGATTTGGAAACGATGAGAAGATACTTATATTTACGGAGTTTGTTGCCACACAGGGATATATATGCGACTACCTTATGAGTCACGGGCATAAGGTAGCCCTCATAAACGGTAAAATGGGTATCAATGAAAGGATCAGTTCTCTTGAAGATTTTGCTGGAGACTGTGACATACTGATATCCACAGATGCCGGTGGAGAGGGACTGAATCTGCAGTTTTGCCACATAGTTATAAACTACGATATGCCCTGGAATCCGATGAAGATAGAACAAAGGATAGGCAGGGTAGATAGGATAGGGCAGACAAGGGATGTCATAGCGATAAACCTTATGATTCAGGATACTGTGGAATGCAGGGTGAGAAAGATACTGGAAGACAAACTCAGAGTAATTATGGAAGAGTTTGGTGTGGACAAGATGTCAGATATACTCGATTCTGCTCTGTCGGAAGAGGAAGCAATGGAGATGGTCATGAATTCTGTTATGAGTCCTGAGGATATAGAGTATTATGTGGATAGGTATATTGAAAATGTGAAGAGCAGATCTAAATATATTAAGGAGTTTAATGATATCCTCAGCGATGAAAAAGAACTCAGCATAGATATATTGAAAAACATTAAATACGGAGAAATATATGAACTGTTGAGGACGATGTTTATAAATTATGTGCTTTATAATGGAGGAACAGTAAAAGAGGGCAAAAATGGTTTTGACATAACCATTGATGGGGTCAGAAGATATAAAGGGGTTACTTTTGACCCTTCAGGGAATGGTGCAAATGCTATAACACTAAATCATGAGTATGTTAAAAAGATGATACAAGAACTGCCTGTATATCCTGAAGGGCAGGCTGTACCGAAGATAAAGATTGATGGCCTGGCCAATGAGGAGGGCTATTGGTCTTTATGGCAGATAACATTAAATGATAGCCCCAATGATGTGAAGATTTTTCCTTTCTTTATAAATAATGAGGGGAAGATGAGACTCCCGTCTGCAGAGGCCATCTGGGACAGGCTTGTATCTACTGATGCTCACATAACATATGATGGTATGAAGGAAATTGAGGATGGGGTTTATGGGGAATTATACAAAAGGGTAAGTGAGTATGCCTCAAGCATGTTTTATGAAATTAGAGATGCATATATAAAGAATAGGGATGAAGAGAGGAAACGCATGGAATATGCCTTTACCTTGAAGAAGGAAATGATAGGGAGGGTGGGCCTTGAAACGGTTAAGAGACATAGACTGAATGAGTTAGAAAAAGAGAAAAAGGCATGGGAAGATAAATTTGCAAAATCAAGGAATATTATACCCTCGCTGTACCCATTGTGTATCCTCTACATGGAGTGATGGATATGTTTTATGAGGAACTGCTCAACGGGATTTCGTCGAGAAAAGGCCAGATCATAATAATACATGACCCCGATGGCTTTTTCTCGGAGGTTACAGTGTCAGAGCTTTTTGATGGCAGTATAGATGTACATTATTTTAATGACCCTGACCTATTCAGATACGAATATGAAAGGGATTACAGGCAGCGCAGGGATAACGGCACTCTGGATAAAGTGTTCATGGTTATATGCAGTAATAATAGGGGTATTCCATATGATGTGTTAAGCAAGGGCAGCCTTGTCGATATGGAGTTAAGCAGGATTTTTCCGCTTCTTGACAGTAGAGTTATAAGATCGTTAAATCCCTCTCTATTAACGTTGCTTTATGATGTGTATTCCAGATATAACGGGGGAAAGATGACCGCAGACGAAACATTGGACTTTATTATCTCTGAGGTATTTAACCTGAGCATAGATAAGATAAAGGGTGTTGAGGATTTGATTTCTGCTTTGCTTAACCTTATGTATCAGGATAAAATGTTGCCTCCGGATATGATTGAATATATTATAAGGAAACAAAGAATCAATATTGATCCGGAATATATCAGTGACAAAACAGGGCTTATGGAGTATCTTCAGAACCAGTGGGCTAAATTTGTAAGCGGTGAAGAATCAATTGACTTTGACAGGCTGAAATTATACATGGACAATCTATTTACCGATGGGTATTTAAGGCCTTTAGAGGTAGAAAATATGGATGGTATCTCATCATGGATGGCAGCAGGGGTATATGTGGACAGGGCAAAGACCCTTGCCAAAAGGATGCTGGATATAACCAGGAGGCTTGAGTCGTTGCTTGCTGATGCAAGATCCTATAAGGATTGGTTTGATATTGCCGGTCTGTGGGCTGAAGTGTCAATGATAAGACATGATGGCAATATAGATACAGGGGTTGCCAGTGAATTTGAAAGGGTAAGGGATGATGTTGAGACAAAATTTGCAGACTGGCTTTTAAAGCGGTATGGTAGTTTGCCCTATCTCTCATATGTTTCAGGTCCTGTCATGGTACATCATATACCCTGGTATTTGAAAAGCAGGGCATACCACAATAAGATTGCATTGATAGTCATGGACGGTATGTCACTTAGTGATTGGACGGTAATAGAGTCATGCTTTAAAGACAAGGAGATGCGATTTCATGATGGCAAATGCTTTGCCTGGATACCAACCATTACACCGATTTCCAGGAGGGCTATATTTTCAGGGCAGATACCAATGAATTTTATAGGCCAGGACTTCAGCACATATCCTGAGGGCAAAGAATGGGCGAGATTTTGGAGTGAGGCAGGCTTTGGGCATACAGACATAGCCTATTATAAGTTTATTGACGTACCGGATAAGCTTGAATCGCTAAATTATGATGCAGATATAATAGGGGTTGTGATAGACGCTGTAGATAATCTGGCACATTCTTCAAAATTATCTATAGATGGGCTTCATGAAAATTTGAGGCTGTGGATGAAGAATGGCCGTTTAGAGAGGTTTATAAGAGAATTAATGGAAAAGAGCTTTGACGTATATTTAACCTCAGACCATGGTAATGTGGCTGCTGTAGGGACAGGTATGGAACGTGGAGGGTATGTCCCTGATATAGACGGAGAGAGGGTTAGAGTTTATAATAGAGTTAGTGACAGCGGAAATGATTCAGGGCACCATGAAATACGTTGGCCCGGGTATGGCTTGCCGCAGGGTTATGTATTCTATGTCATGGAGGGCAATGGAGCATATGCACGGAGTGATCAACCTGTTGTTGGACATGGAGGAATATCCATTGAAGAAGTAATTGTACCATTTGTGCACTTGAGAAAGGATGCTTGAATATGATTAAAAAAGTGGGTTTTAGCAGGGCTTTGAAATTAGAATGGTTAAATTCTACTGTGGAGATATATGAGAATACCAAAGATTTAGAAACCACACGTAAATTAGTTAAGGAGTATCTTACTTATAAGATAAAGGGAAGAGTATCTCTCTCAAAATGTACCGGTATGTTGATGGATACATGGGTTGATGTCCCTGATGAATATAGATCGTTTATAAATAAGGGAATTGAATTATATGACGGTTCAGATTCAGAGCAAAAAATAATATTACACTGGGGAGCTTTAATGGTAGCTTTTCCTATTTTTACCGACATATCCTCAACTATTGGCAGGTTTCTTTACTTACATGATAGTTTTAACGCATCATCAGTAAAAAAGAGGATATACGAACTATGGGGCGAAAGAAGCACTGTGGAGCGTGTAGTAAGATATTCTCTGGTTACAATGTCAGATTTTGGGGTAATATCCCGTGATAAAAAGGCCGGCGAATATAAAAGAGGGAAGTGCATTGTAGTTGACAACCCGGAACATAAACTGTTTCTTATCAACTCTTATATGCTTGCCACCAATAGGAAGACACTGCAGTATGATACCATAGAAGAACAATATCCACTCTTCCCATTTAAAATGAATCTGGCCACCCATGAGATAAACGGTTCAAACGTTTTGACGCTAAACAGGTTCGACAATCAGACATTTGTTGTAATGAAGTAGCGCTCCAGATGGGGCGCTCAAATTGTTTCTAAAAAAATTTTGATAGTGTAAAATTTCAGTAGGTAACGAAGCAGGAAAATGAGGTATGAATGTAGAAAAAAGACCTCACCGGGGAAAAACCAAAAATCAAAACAAAGGAAGGTGAGGTCTGATATTTTATTAGATATTCGACACATAGTGGGTATAATCCTGCTTTTTGCTCAAGGTTTAATGAAAATAATAAGGGAGAGTAAAGACTTTTATGAGCTGGAGAGAGGGATACATGAACTTACACAAAAAGTATCAAGACAACTTCTTGAGTGGGCAGCAGAAGAGATGGACAGAAAGTTAATGGAGAACCGAGACAAAAGAGTGTGGGAAGTAATAGGATTTAGAGCGAAGCAGGTAATAAGCATTTTTGGGGAATTCACATATAGGAGAAGATTATACAGGAACAAAGAGACAGGTGAGATGAAATTTCTTTTAGATGAACTATTAGGGATTCCGACAGGAGCCAGAATAACACCGGGGATAAGGGAAATAGCGACAAAACTAGCTACAGAAATGACTTTTGGGAAGACAGCAGAAATATTAAGCTATCTTTTCCCTCACATTAGCGCAATGACAATATGGAAGGCAGTGCAAGAAGTGGGAGATGAAATAAAGAAGGAAAGCGAAGAAGAGAAAGAAGCTGTGTTTGAATATGGAGAGATAGCAGAGGGAAAAGAAGAAACGGCAAAGCTTTATATAGAAAGAGACGAGGTAGTAATAAGACTGCAGAGGTCAGATAAGAAGAAAGGAGAAATAAAGCACTTTGTAATCTATGAAGGGAAAGAAGAAGAGTCGCAGGGAAGATATAGACTAAAGAACAAACTAGTAGTAAGCGGTTTAGCAGAAGGAGGGAGCATGTGGGAAGAAGTATACGCGAAAGTAGGTAACAAATAGAAATTAGACAAAATAGGGAAAGTGTATATAGGAGGGGACGGAGCAGAATGGCCAAAAGGAGGATTAGAATACTTTTCGGGAGCAGAATATAGACTGGATCCCTATCACTTGCAGACACGGACAAAGTTAGGTTACAAGCTTTACAATAATGAGTAATGATATTAATATGTATATTAGATACATAAGGTATAACCATTTCCAAGAAAGCCCTCTATAACGTTTTAAGGGGCAACTGTTAATGAGAGATTTAGAGAACCTACATACGAAAAAAGGCTGAAAGATTTTTAGATTTAGTAAGGAAGTAAGAGAATGGATAATCGAAAATATAATAGAAGCGGAACCCGAACAAGTTCTTTCGGAACACCAGGAAGAATTAATCATGATTCGTCAGAATTTTACAACAGCAACTTATATAGTGAATTAAAACTCCCTGACAAAGTTAAATATATAGAAAATACTATTCCAACAGACAAAGTAAATAAGATATACTGTAAATCAAGTGAAATAATGGATGATATTCCCGACAGCAGTGTGCATTTAATGGTTACATCGCCACCATATAATGTAAAAAAAGAATATGATGAAGATTTATTACTAAAAGAATACAGAGAATTATTAAAGAAAGTTTTTAAGGAAACTTATAAAAAATTAGTCACCGGCGGAAGAGCATGCATTAACATTGCAAACTTAGGCAGGAAACCCTATATCCCATTACACTCTTTTATAATTGAAGATATGATTGACATTGGCTTTTTTATGAGAGGCGAAATAATATGGAATAAGGCATCAAGTGCAAGCCCTTCAACAGCGTGGGGGAGCTGGCTTTCTGCAGCAAATCCTGTTTTGAGAGATATTCACGAATATATCTTAGTTTTTTCAAAAGAATCTTTTTCAAGAAAAAGTAGTGGTAAAGAAAGCACAATAAGCAAAGAAGATTTTTTAGAGTGGACCAAAAGTGTATGGACTTTTCCTGCAGTGTCTGCCAAAAGTATTGGACATCCGGCTCCATTTCCTGAAGAATTGCCACATAGATTAATACAACTCTATACATTTAAAGGTGATGTTGTCTTAGACCCATTTTGTGGTAGCGGTACTACATGTCTGGCTGCTTTAAGAGATGGGAGAAAGTACATAGGATATGAGATAGTCCCAGAGTATGTTGAACTGGCCAATAAAAGGATTAATGCATACTATAAACAAATTTCTTTTGAAAATAGTCAGCATACTTTATAATAGTTTGCTGAATGAGGTTAATGGGAGATGAGCGTATGGTCAGAGGTATCCGCGGTGCGACTACCTGTGAGAATACAGCCGCTTCCATAGAGGAGGCTGTAATGGAGCTCACATCAGCCATGATGGAAGAAAACGATGTTGCCCCGGAAGATGTTGCGTGCATAATATACTCGGTAACTTCAGACATTGATGCTGTCTTTCCTGCTTCCTGCGCCAGGAAACTTGGCCTTAATAATGTGGCCCTCTTAGATGTGCAGGAGATGGCAAAGCCCGGTGACCTACACCACTGCATAAGGGCGCTTATGCTGGTTAATACTGATAAAAGGCAGGATGAGATGAGATTTGTATATCTGAGAGAGGCTGAAGCTTTAAGGCCGGATAAGGTGGGGAAGTGATAGAATGGATTCCTTTGAAAAACTGAAGATACTTGGCCAGGCCTCCAAGTACGACATGTGCGGCTGCGGTAGGCCAAATGAGGACGACTACATAAAGAATGGTATATACAGGGTGCATACGCCAGATGGCATATGCTCCATATTTAAGGTGCTGCTTACAAATAAATGTCATAGAGACTGTGCCTACTGTGTAAACCGGTTTGAAAATAACACGGAGAGGACATCCTTTACCCCGGAGGAACTGGCAAAGGTGTTTATGGAGGTGAGGAGAAGGCACTCCATTCAAGGCCTGTTTTTAAGCTCTGCTATTGATAAAAATCCTGACAGCGACATGTCCTCACTTATAGATACTGCAAAGATATTGAGGACAAGATATAACTTCAAAGGCTATATACACATGAAGGTCATGCCGGGCGCTTCCCGAGCTGCCATAGAGGAGGCTTCAAAGGTGGCAAATCGTCTCTCCCTGAATATAGAGGTGCCATCGGAAAGATATATGGAAAGACTGACAAGGGCCAAGAGGTTTGGGGAGATATTAAACGGCATGAGTGAGATTAAAAGGCTTAAAGATAAGGGAATTCGTGTATCGCAGACTACCCAGTTCATTGTGGGGGCCGCAGGAGAGAGCGACAGGGAGATAGTAGACGAGGCATACAGACTAAAGAGGGAATTCAACCTTGCCAGGGTATATTTTAGTGCATTTCGCCCTGTAGAGGGCACGCCTATGGAAGGGAAAGAGCCTACCCCACTTATGAGAGAGTACAGATTGTACCAGGTGGATTTCCTCTTCAGCCAGTATGGGTTTAAGCCAGAAGACCTGAGCTATGAGAAAGACGGAAACCTGCCCATGGATAAAGACCCGAAGTATGTCTTTGCTTTAAATCATCCTGAGATCTATCCTGTGGAGATAAACACGGCAGACTATAATCTGCTTTTGTTGGTGCCGGGGATTGGACCTGTATCAGCGAAGAGGATATTAGAACGCAGGGTAAAAGATCCATATCATAGCATAGATGAACTTAAAGGTACCGGGACAGTTTTAAAAAGGGCCAGGCCGTTTATAACTATAAATGGCAAAAGTTTCACAGAAGAGAATAAACCCAAACAATTGTCCTTTATATAGGCGCCGTCTTCAGAGAGCCTTCAGTTGTATCTTATTAGATATAGTTAAACCAAGTAACTGCATCTGTAAAATATAAATATCTTTACCACATCCCACACATCTTTCGCAAAATAGCCGCAATAATAACCACTAAATTTCTACATTTTTACTGAAGACCTTGGGAAATATGACCATATTGACGTCGCTCCCGCAGCGGACTTATAATTAAAGAAGCATAAAAGGTCTAAGTTATATATTTATTCAGATTTATTATTCTTTTGCGTGAATTTATGATATACCTGAGACTTTACACTGGAACAACAATATTGGGAATGGGGGAAATAAAGTGACGCTTAAAAAATTATTTATAATAGGCCTTTGCAGTGTAATATTGTGGCAGGTAATTTTGTTTTTTCTTCCTGTCAGCAGGATACTTTTTACTATCCTGTCTACAATAGGAAACTCATTGATCTTCTATCTACTAATAAGAAATTATTTCAAGGTCAACTTAAATGGATATGATGGCAGCAATAAGGCAATGGATACATATTCAAGGTCACTACCAGCAGAGGATATAACCACTAAATCAAACCAAAACGCTTCAAGAAGGCTTACATCAAGGCTTGATGAAAACGTTTACGAGAGTCTGCTTTCTATCTCTGAGACAATGGGATTTGACACACAGCAGCTCGCATGGCTGTCTAAAGACAATATAAAGATGTTTGAACAGATAGCAAAGATTTTCTATGACATAGAAGAATTCAGCCAACAGAATGCAGCAAGTACTGAGGAGATAACTGCGAACATCAGTGAGCTCGTTACAATATCAGAAAGATTGAAAAATGGGATTTTAAAGATTGAGGGTCAATCATCCGAATCCACAAGCATGTTAAAGCAGGATAAAAAGACATTAGACAGTATAGGTGGCCTCTTAATGGACCTCACCCGCGTCATAAAGGATGCCTCGGACAACAATTTAGAGCTCCAGAATTCTTCCCAAAAGATATATAAGATTGTGGAATATATAGATACCATATCAAAACAGACAAACTTATTAGCGCTGAATGCATCTATTGAGGCGGCAAGGGTTGGAGAGGCTGGAAAAGGTTTTGCGGTAGTGGCACAGGAGATTAAAAAACTTGCTGATGAGACAAAAAAATCTATTTTTGAGATAGAAGAAATTACTGATGAAATATCTGAGAAAATAACAAATTCAAATGACGCAATGAAGACATGTATGGAGAAGCTCAAAGACGTCGAATCGGCTGCCTCAGTGTCTACAGATGTTATCATACAGATAGAAAACGTAGTAGAAAATATTACAAATTCTCTTACGGACCTTACAGAGATGTCTCTTACACAGATGAACGCAGCCACTGAAATAGAACAGGCTGCTGAGGCTATAGCGAAAGCTGTCGAAGACACCTATAATATAACAATGAATTTAATTAAAAAGGTTGATGTTCAAAGCAGCAAAAATGATGAGATGCTGAAGTTTAGTAACAAACTGTGCGATACAGCTTCAACCCTGCAAACTATGATTGCAATGCTGAAGACAGACAAAGAAATTATTTTTGGGATCAATCCTTTCACATCTCCCGAAAATATAAAGAGGATGTATGTGCCAATACTTGAAAGGGTCTGTATGGGTGTGGGTTACAAGGCCAGGACCATAATAGTTAAAGATTATGATGCATTAAATGATGGAATAAAGAGGGGCGTTATAGATATTGGATGGTTTTCACCCTTTGCATATGTAAATGCACACGAAAAAAGCGGCGTAAAACCTATAGTTACGCCTAAGGTAAATGGCAGGTTTGCATATAATGGCTATATAATAGCTAAAAAGTCAAGCGGTATACACTCAATTGCTGATTTAAAAAATAAGCACTTTGGTTATGTAGATCCTGAGAGTGCATCAGGGTATATATACGCAAGACATATACTTAAAACAAATGGCATTGATCCAGATACGATTTTCAGCAAAACCTCTTTTATGGGAAGCCATGATAATGTAATTAAAGCTGTCCTTTCGGGTGAAATAGACGCAGGAGCTACATACAATGAAGCTATAGATATGGCTGCTGCCAATGGCTTGCCTGTAAATGAACTTGAGATAATTGCACAGACCGAGGATATACCTAAAGACGCCATAGCAGTAAGCCCGAATATGCCTGAGGATACTGTATTAAAGTTGCAAAAGGCCTTTGTAGGATTTAATGATTTCAGTGGAATTGAAAGTCCGGTACAGGGATTTGTAGAAAGCAATGACAGCACATATGATGTAATAAGAGCTATAGCATGAGGGTGGCTTGCACTGTGGTTACACTACCGATTGCGTTCCCTGCTTGTAGCAGTGGTTATAGATATGGTAATGATGTAAAGTACTTTTTGCACTGGCAACCAGCTATGGTATAATAATTACCCGGCATACCCTATTTCAAGAACAATCCGGGAGTAACTTCCAATCTAGTGGTAATAAAGGTACAGCCCGAGGTAAGCCCATGGGGCGAGATTGTCTGTGAGCTTGGTGAGGCTGAGGACATCAAGACTGTGGATATAGACATAGGTCTGGTGGATAAGGTGAGAAGGGATATAACTGTCTTTAAGGACAGAAGGCCTGCTGTGTACTTATAAAACTGATGTGCCGATGTTTTTATGATGTTTATACTGGCTGACGACGCAATGGCATTTTACTTGTGTCGGTCGGCCTTTTTTGTAAACTATTTATCATTTTTTATGATTAATACTTTATAGAAGCAAAATTATTTATTGTTTATAATATCAGCAATTTATAATTAGGAAGGGAGTGTGTATAAATGATTAAACTCATCGGCATCTTAATCATCATAGTTGGTTTTATATTCAGGGTAGATACACTGCTTACAGTGCTGGTTGCAGGTATTCTAACGGGACTCATATCTGGAATGGATATAATGTCTATACTGGATACAATGGGAAAAGCTTTTGTGGACAACAGGTCGATGTCTCTCTTTGTGTTGACTTTACCAGCAATAGGCCTGGCCGAAAAGCACGGCCTGAAGGAACAAGCTGCAAGGCTTATTGGCTCCATCAGGGCGGCTACGGCAGGGCGAGTAATGTCTATATATCTTGTTTTAAGGACAATAATTGCAGGATTGGGACTGAGACTGGGCGGACACCCGCAGTTTATTCGTCCTTTAATAGCACCGATGGCTGAAGGGGCTATTAAAGCTAAGTACGGTGTAGATGAGCTGCCTGAGGACTTATATGAAGATGTGATGGGTCTTGCGGCGTCTTCAGAGAACTACGGTAATTTCTATGGACAGAATATATTTATTGCAGCCAGTGGGCTTTTGCTTATCCAGGGTGTTTTTAAAGAGGCAGGCATTTCTGTTGACCTTATGGTCATGTCCAGATATGCGATACCGGTAGGCATAATGGCTGTAATATATGGTGTTATCCAGTATTATTTCTTTGACAAGAAAATAGAAAAGAGGATGGAAGGGGTGAAGGGAAATGCTGCAAAACCTTCTAAATCTTGATTATATGTACTTTTTAACGGGGCTGCTGCTGATAGTCATATCCATATATACCTGCATGGACAAAAATAACCCGGCAAGATATACCACAGCTCTCTTTTGGACACTTTTTGGGCTCACATTTATGGCACCCATAGTTCACCTGCCCAATTTTATCGTTGGTATTTTCCTGATTGTAATGGCTGTTCTCTCTGGCGGAAAGATGGTCAGGCTTGGTTCTTATAAAGAGCCTACTCCTCATGAGAGAGAAAAAGAAGCGGAGAGAAGAGGAAATTCTCTCTTTATGCCGATATTAATCATCCCGATTGTAACCTTTGTGGTTGCTCAGTTTACAAAACTGGGGGCACTGGTAGGCCTGGCCTTAGCCTCAATAGCTGCCATTATTGTGGCTATGATTATGCTTCGAGAAGGCTTTTCCGGCACCATGGAGGAGTCAAGAAGGCTGGTAGACTCTATAAGTACAGCTGCAACACTTCCACAGCTGCTGGCTGCTCTGGGCGCTGTATTTAATGCTGCAGGCGTAGGCACAGTGGTGGCAGGACTCATCTCATCTGTTATCCCTGTAAACATTCCACTTGCCACGTTAATTGCGTATTTCCTTGGCATGTCTATTTTTACCATAATTATGGGCAACGCCTTTGCTGCCTTTGCCGTAATAACTACTGGTATAGGGATACCACTGGTGGTGCAGATGCACAGTGCTGACCCGGCCATACTGGGTGTCCTGGGTATGCTGGCGGGGTATTGCGGCACTCTGGTTACACCCATGGCGGCCAATTTTAACATTGTCCCGGTTGCCCTTTTAAATATGAAGGATACGTTTGGTGTTATTAAAAAACAGATTCCTGTAGCAGTTTTGATGTGGATTAGCATACTCATATTTGGATACATTGTGCTGTTTTAAAGTTTAAGGGGGATTATTTATATGTCTAAGATTTTATTGACAGGTTTTGAGCCGTTTGGGGGAGAGAAGGTAAACCCATCAGAGCTGGCTGTGAAAGAGCTTGCAGGTAAAACAATCAGTGGACTGGAGGTGGTTACAGGGGTTATACCTGTTGTGACAAAAAAGTGCATTGACGAAACAGTAAAACTCATTGAGGAGTACTCTCCGGTGGCTGTCATAAATGTCGGCCAGGCCGGAGGCAGGATGGAAATAAGCGTAGAGAAGGTTGCCATAAATGTCAAAGACTACAGGATACCTGACAATGAGGGCAATCAGCTAAGGTATGCGCCTGTTGTAGAAGACGGGCCGGCGGCATATTTTGCTACAATTCCTGTAGAAAAAATTGTTGACAATATGGTGGAAAACGTAGTGCCGTCGTCTGTATCATATACGGCGGGTACATACTGCTGCAACGAGGTCTTCTATGGCGTATCCAGCTATATCCATACCAATAACCTCAAGATATTGAATGGATTTATCCACATCCCCTTTATACTGGAACAGGCTGCAGGGGCAAAGCCTCCAAGGCCGAGCATGTCTTTAGACACTATAGTAAAGGGGCTTGAGATAGCTATAGATACAGTTGCTGAATACATCAGACAATAAGGTTACGATCCCGGTGGGGGTATACTGTATCGGTATGTCCTCCCCATACCATATATTTATACTGACGGTGGGTGGTTACTGTGACGTTTTCTGTAGATCTAAACAGCGATGTTGGTGAGAGCTTTGGGGTATATAGGATAGGCATGGACCGTGAGGTATTAAATTATGTCACATCTGCCAACATTGCCTGTGGGTACCATGCAGGTGATCCGCTGGTAATGGAAAAGACTGTAGAAATGGCTGTAAAAAATATGGTAGCCATAGGTGCCCATCCCGGTTATCCTGATATCATGGGCTTTGGCAGGAGAGAATTGAATGTAACACCGGAGGAGGTAAAGGCCTACGTCAAGTATCAGATAGGGGCACTCTATGCCTTTGCTGTTTCTAAAGGTGTAAAGCTGCAGCATGTGAAGGCCCATGGTGCTATGTACAACATGGCAGTCACTGACTATGGCCTGGCCAAAGCAATAGCAGAGGCAATATCGGAGGTAGATAAAGACCTCATAATTCTTGCCATGGCAGGCAGCCAGATGATAGAAGCCGCAAGAGATGCTGGCATTAAGGCCGCAAGTGAGTTTTTTGCCGACAGGGCATACAATGATGACGGCACTCTTGTATCAAGAGGCATACCGGGCTCAACCATAGAGGATGAAGAGCTGGCATTAGAGAGGGTCATAGAAGCGGTAGAAGAGGGCAGGGTAGAGACCATAACCGGAAGGAGTATAAGCCTTAAGGTTGATTCCATATGTGTCCATGGGGATAACCCAAAGGCTCTGAGATTGGTAAAAAAAATCCGGGAAGGGCTGGAGAAAAATGGCATTAATGTTGTGCCGCTCTCCCGATTGCATCTATAAAAAGGGAAACATGTTGTTCATAGGGGGGAGAGCATGTATAATGAACCCAGGTTTATGCCTGTAGGAGACCAGGCTCTGCTTATGGAACTGGGCGACGATATAGAGGAAGGATGTAATGCCTGTATAAAAGGCATGATAGAGCTCATTGAGGAAGTGGGAGTTAAAGGCATTATCGAGACAATACCCAGCTACAGGTCTATACTTATATATTACGACCCTTTCGTGACAGACTTCAATGAGACAGTAGACAGGCTTAAAAAGATATATGGCAGACTTGATATAAAAAGTGTAGAAAAAGGGGACACAGTTATAATACCTGTGCTCTATGGCGGCGAGGTGGGGCCCGACCTGCAATTTGTAGCCAGGTACACGGGTCTGACTGAAGAAGAGGTCATAGATATACACACATCCATGGATTATCTTATATATATGCTTGGATTTGCGCCTGGCTTTCCTTATCTTGGAGGGATAGATGAACGGATACAGGTGCCGAGACTTGAGACGCCACGGGAGTGGATTCCAGCAGGCTCGGTAGGCATAGCAGGCAGACAGACCGGCATATATACAGTAGATAGCCCTGGTGGCTGGAGGGTTATAGGCCTTACACCGGTTAAGCTGTATGACCCACATAGGGATATACCAGTGATCCTCAGGATAGGTGACTACATAAGGTTCAGGCCGGTAACAGTGGAGGAGTTTGACGAGATAAAGAAGGGTGTGGAAAGTGGCACCTATTATCCTGAGGTATTAAGAGGTGGGGCAGGATGAAGATCCTAAAAGCCGGAATCACATCCGTACAAGACATGGGCAGGTTTGGGTATCAGGCTTACGGTATGCCAACCTCTGGGGCATGTGACCAGTATTCTTACAGGATTGGCAATATACTGGTAGGAAATGACGATGTAGAGGCCTCATTAGAGTGTATGCTTATGGGTCCCACCATTGAGTTTGAAGAGGATACGGTATTTGCCATTACAGGGGGATATTTTAATACCACCTTAAATGGAGTGAAGATTTACAACTGGCACTCATACAGGGCCAGGCCGGGTGATATACTCGAGCTGGGCGGCGTTATATCAGGCTGCTTTGGTTATATATCCTTCAGCGGTGGCATAGACGTGTCGCCTGTCATGGGCAGCAGGTCAACCTATATAAAGGGGAAAATAGGCGGCCTTGAGGGGAGAAATCTGAAGGATGGAGACACCTTAAAGACAGGTGAAGGAAACCTTTTTGCATATGGCAGACAGCTTGAGCGCATATATATACCACGTTATGAAAGAGATGTGACAGTGAGAGTGGTAATGGGGCCTCAGGATGACTATTTTACGAAGGAAGGTATATATACCTTCTTAAATAGCCCCTATGAGGTGACGCAAAGCTCGGACAGGATGGGCTACAGGCTTAAGGGGAAACCAATAGAGCATGCTAAAGGGGCCGATGTGGTATCTGACGGTGTGCCATTAGGGGCGGTACAGGTTCCGGGAGATGGCCAACCTATAATAATGCTTGTGGATAGACAGACAACAGGGGGATATACAAAGATAGCTACGGTCATCACTGCAGATATACCCAGGGTGGCGCAGGCCAGGCCGGGCGATGTCATACATTTTAAAAGCATTTCTTTAGGGGATGCCTATTGGACATACAGGCACTACAAGGAACAGTTTGAAATAATAAGATGGTATGTGGAACATAGCTAAGTGACAGCATAATATCGCTGTATTTCTACCATGGACAAAATTTAGATATTGTCCATGAATATTTACTCAAAGTGTAAAGTACTTTGCAGACAAGGCATGCTGACTGTGCTATAATAAGGCACATTATAAGTTTAGCCAGATGAATCAATGAAATGAAGGGAACTTTCTATGCGAAGCCTCATTGAAATATTTGAAGTGTTAGGATTGATGCTTGATAACGATGGCGATGGTGTAAGGGATACCTTTGATGGGAACATCTGGATAAAAGAGGGATTGAGCGGTGCAGGAAAACTCATAGCTGTAAATCTTGCCGCCATGATAGGCAGGGAGTCCCTTGGATATGACAGAGACCCAATTATCAGGATATACGATGGAGGGCCGAAGAGGGGCTTTATCATAGAAGATGGTGGAAGGTCAGGTATTTTCTTAGAAGGGGATGCTGTGAGGATAATCGTCGGGGAAAAGGGTGGAGGTCTGCTTGAAAGATATATCTTCCAGAAGTTTCCTTACATACCCGGAGACATGGGTACAGGAAACTTGAAGGTTTCCTGCTGCAGGGATATCACAGGCATTATATTTTACGACAGGGCCATGGAGGTTACACTAAGCGGAAGCGATAACAGGGTCTATATTCCAGTAGATGACTTAAATGTCAAAGCGCCCCGTAGAGAGAAAAGAGCCAAGCCAATAGATCTCTCGGACCTTTTCAGCTTTAATGGTATGTACCAACGCATGAGAGGGGGTTATTTACCTCAAACAGCTGCTACCATTATCATTCCTCAGGATATCATGGATTCAGAAATAGAGGAGATAGGAAAGATTGCCCTTAAAATAGGAATAGAGAGCGTAGAGATGGTATTTCCACTGTGCATATATGAAGGCCAGGCCTTGAGCCTTACGGACTATCACTGTCCCATTGTCATAGGTCCTTCAAAGCTGTATAACGGCAGTGAGAGGGGAATAAGCCTTGTTTTGGATGATTCAGGGTTTGGCTTTATATATGTAAACCGTCATGACCTTAAGGCAGCAGCAGATTATTTTCTCAATACCTACCCATATATCGACGAGAAAAGGATATATTCTCTTGCAAGCATAAAGGACATGGCAGAGAGGTATGCTGCAAGGGATGATGCGATAAAATCCGAGGGCTGTGTCTCGAAGAAGCTTGAGTGGGAAGTGGATGAGGTAAGGAGGATAATGAGGGAAAAGGTGATTCCCGTTCTCAATAGGGGCGACAGGGTAAATGTGCTCTGTGCCCTAAGTGAGGAGGAGGTGGTAAGGGAGAGGCTGAAAGACGAAATAACAGGGCTGCTATCACCGAAGGCCGGGCAGATAAATGTGGATATACTCTCCTCATATAAGCAGGGGTATTACTGGATAAAGGAGAAGGTGATACCTGCCGCATTAAAGTACAGGGGCCAGATCTCCAGGGTGGTGATAACATTCAAGATGGAGGAAAATGAGCTTTTAAAGAATGACTCCAGGGTGCCTGACATGAACATTCTATCAAAGGGCAGTATAAGCTTCATGGAACTACCCATAAGATGGCTCCTTGAACTCTACCCGGTGGATAAACTCATTGCTTCTGAACTTTCCATATCAAGGGATGCTATCTGTTTTCAACCGGATAGCGAACACACCTATGGTATTTGCATATATGACATGGACTCAAACATCATAATGTCTGATTCCTATGATGCTGCAGTCCATCAGATGAGGTACATGGGGTGTTTCCCTGACACTCCCATGGTAGCCCCTGAAACAGGCTTTTTAAAGGTGGCTATAAACGGGAAGGCGGCCATTTCAATAGAAATTATGCCTGACAGCCTGAGGGTATGGGAGCATTACCAGGAGTTTCTCAGTGAGATGCTGGATGTCATAGAAAAAGATGACAGCGATGGGGTGAGATTTGACGGGATTGATTTTGATGTCCGCATGAGCGACATTGATGAAAACCTGCCCTTTGACGAGGATAGAATATCCACACTGGAGGCTTTGGAAGAAGACCTGTATTTTGTTACGCTGGACTTCATGAGGATGGCTGAGGGCAGAACGGGGAAAAGAATAATACCCGGCCTCATAAGGCCGATTATACACTCAGGCTATGGCTCGCCTGAATTTACAGTTTCCTACAGGATACTCCAGGGAAATGATGCTAAGGACAGCAGTATGTCGATTATTGGGATAGAACCATCCGTAGGATTTATAAACCTGAGGATTAAAGGGTATGACGGTGATGGCTTTGAGATAAAGGTAAGGGAGAGAGGTACAGATGTAGAGGTTTTATCTGCTAATGGAAATGGAATTGCAAATCTGCCAAAAAAAATACTGCTCCATGCATCCCGTCTGAATGATGGGGTCATAGGGTATGACGAATATGTAGCGATGGTGTTAAACCTGCAGGGGCCTGGCCTGAGGACAGAGCTTGCTGCTACATCATTGATGGGCAGGTGCGTATATGCGGTATATATGCATTCCCCGCTCTCAACTGAAATTGTCTCTGAGAACAAATGGTTTTTCATAAAACCCACCCTGCTCATAAACTGCAGGCACCATGCCAATGAGGTCTCCAGCACCAATGCCGCATTTATGCTGATAGAAAACACTTTAAAGGAAATGGACAAGCTGAGGAATATAAACCTGGCTATAATACCTGAAGAGAATGTGGATGGCTCTGCATTCCTGAATGGGCTTATATCCGAGCATCCAAAATGGAAGCACCATCCGGCAAGATACAACGCCCGTGGCGTAGAGTTTGGACATAAGTACTGGAAGTGCCCTGAAAGCGAGGCCCGTGCCCTGCCCCATGTAGTTGAAAAGACGCTGCCAGTACTGTTTTTGGATGCCCACGGGGTGCCAAGCCATGAGTGGGATCAGCCATTCTCAGGTTATGTGCCGCCGGCATTCAGGGGGTTTTGGTTACCGCGCAGCTTTATATACTATTACTTCTGGGTGCCGGCATCCTGCGATAAAAAGGACAGATATATAAAAGAAAACATTAAAAGGCATATAAAGGAATCTCTGCTTGATATTCCATGGATTAAATTAAGGAATGAAGACCTCTTAAAGACATACAACAGATATATGGGGGAATGGATGAGGGATATAGTTGGACAGGACCCGGAAGATGGGCTCTTCTTTGAGATACCCGTTAACTCCATGACCCACATAGGCGAGGTCTTTCCATACATCACATATATAGACATGACCTCCGAGGTCATAGATGAGGTGGCACAGGGTGAACACCTGGAGAATTGTATCATGGTCCACCTTGCCACATTCAATGCTGTTGTAGCTTGTATGAATGAACTCATTGAAAGGGGGTGGGGGAGAGGTCATATACAGTCTGTAAGGATGTAAAATAAAATAAATAGTTAATCCACTGTAAGAACCGTGCCTTCTTACACCTAAACCAACAATTGAAGGGGGAAAATCTGATGAAAAAAATTGCATTATTACTGGTACTCATCCTGAGCCTCTCTGCAGTGGCCGGGTGCGGTACTACACCCACAAAGAAGGGTGAAGAAACGCAGAAGACTGCACAGGAGACACCTGCAGAGGGTCAGACCATAACCTATAACCTTGGTGCACAGCCCGGCAGCATAGACCCTGCAAAATGCAATGAGGTTGTTGGATTTAATGTCATCTACAACGTATTTGAAGGACTTGTAAGACTGGATAAGGACTCCAACCCTGAACCTGGAATAGCAGAAAAGTGGGATGTTTCAGATGACGGGCTTACCTGGACATTCCATTTGAGGGATGCAAAATGGTCTGACGGTAAACCTGTAACCGCTGGAGATTTTGAGTATGCATGGAAGAGGGTATTGGACCCCGCCACAGGTGCGCCCTTTGCCTATGACCTCTACTACATTAAAAATGGCAGGGCATACAACGAAGGAAAGGCAAGTGCTGACGACGTAGGCGTTAAGGCACAAGATGACAAGACACTGGTTGTAACCTTGGAGAATCCGACACCATACTTTATCACACTGCTTTCACTGCCTCAGTTTGTGCCGCAGAGAAAAGATATGGTTGAACAGGACCCTGAGGGCTGGTCTACAAAACCCGAACTGTATATAGGCAATGGCCCATTTAAAATGACAGGGTGGACTATGAATGACTCATATACCTTTGAAAAGAATGAAAACTATTGGGATGCAGCATCGGTTAAACCATCTAAGCTGGTATTTACCCTTATGGTTGATGCTAATACTGTTCTTTCTTCATTTGAATCAGGTGAACTGGATATAGCAGACCTTGTTCCTACACAGGAGATAAATAGACTGCAGAGTGAGGGCAAACTGAAGATATATCCAACCATAGGTACCTATTATGTGCTTTTCAACACGAAGAAACCACCCTTTGACGATCCAAGGGTGAGGAAAGCCTTCAGCTTGGCCATAGACAGAAGCTCAATAATTAATAATGTTGCAAAGGGCGGACAGATACCGGCAGGTGCATTCGCACCCTTTGGCTATCCTGACGCTGACCCGACGAAGGACTTTAGAGAAGTGGGCGGAAACTACTATGACACTGAAAAAGCAAATCTTGAGGAGGCCAGGAAGCTTCTTGCAGAGGCTGGATATCCGGATGGCAAGGGATTCCCTAAGGTGAAATATCTGTACAATACATCTGAGGCACATAAACAGATAGGTGAGGCACTGCAAAATATGTGGAAAGAGGGCCTTGGAGTTGACGTTGAATTGGTCAATGAGGAATGGAGTGTCTATCTCGACGACAGACAGCAGGGCAACTATGATATGGCGAGGGCTGGATGGATGTCGGAATACAGGGATCCAATAGCTATGCTTGAGCTCTTTACCACTGGCAGTGTTAACAATGATGCAAAATGGAGCAATAAGGAGTTTGATGAACTGATAAAGGTTGCAAAGTCCACAGCAGACCAGAAGGCTAGAATGGAGGCTCTCCATAAGGCTGAGGATATACTGATGAGCGAGATGCCGGTGGCGCCCATATATTTCTATACAAAGACGGTTGCCTATCAGCCAAACCTGAAGGACTTCCAGATTACACCTTTAGCAGGTTATGTAATACTGAAGCGAGCCTACAAGGAATAAGTTAATTGTAACATCCCCTGATAGCAATACAATGCTCATCAGGGGATGTTATTATCTCAAAGCTGGCCTATTCACATACATCTACCCATATTCCCCCGGTGATTTTTTGGAGTTCATCGGGGGATATTTTTATCATGGAGTTTTTTGACCCAGCAGCGGGGTAGACCATATCATACTTTTTTAATGACACATTATTGAGGATTATGTATAATTCTTTTTATTTCCCAGCAAAATACAATCAAAGAATAATATCACTGGATATGCTCTAAATAGAGTCTCTACGAACTCTTATAGGTAGTAATTAATGAGACAGAGGGAACAACCAGTTTAATTTTAATAAATAAAAAAGAAAAATTAGAAGAAAATATGCTAAAATATATATAAGGTAACTGCATATGTTTCTTATTAATATCATAGATTACAGGTTATTCATTGGAGGTTCCTATGTTTGATATAAATCCCAAGGATTATTTTAGGGAAGCATTTAAGACAGCAGGGTGGGACAGGGTCTATAAAAAGGGCGAAATAATACATATGGACGAAGAACCTGGCGAATATATATACTTTATTATCAAGGGAAAGGTTGCCCATATCATTCATGACAACACCGGTAAAGAAAGGGTAATATTGATAATGGATGATGGGGACATATTCGGCGAGGTAACTCTGTTTGAAGAGAAGCAAAACCTTGTCATCAGCGAGACTATGGATGATTCTGTGATAAAGAAGATACCAAAAGCTGAGTTTGCAGAGCTTTTGAACAGGGATAACGGGCTGTACCTCGCTGTAATAAAGCTGCTTTCCCAAAAGTTTCGCTGGCTTATAATGGACATCATCGACCTAAGCTTTGAGAACGTCTACGGCCGGGTTGCAACGTATCTTCTTATGCTTATGGACAGGTATGGAGAAAAAGATGATAGGGGCATAACAATAGGTATAAAATTAAGCCAGAATGACATATCCAGGATGGTAGGAGCAAGCAGGGTCAGTGTGACAAAGGTTATGGAGGAGTTTAGCCGTCTTGGCATACTGGAGGTAAAAAACAAAATGATAACAATAAAGAGCCCGGAGCAGTTAAAAAGCTGGGCCAATCTTACAGTAGAAAAACTTATAGACTAAGGGCCTAACATTTGAGGCCCTTGATCTGTTTTTTCAAGACAGTCGAATATCTTATCAATTTTTACTTCATTTGGTCTTTCTGTAATCATGGATATTAGCATAGTAATGAGGATAAGATTTATGAAGAACGCCTACAGGAAGCCTGAATAACAGAGTGGATACAACTATCATAGAGTTTATTGCAGACATGCCAACTGCTATGGGTGCAGCCAGTATTATTGTGCTGGCCGGCCATGTTAGATTAAAAATAACATATAAAAGGATAAGTTAATTGTGATATCTCTTGATGGCTATACAATGTGCATCGGGAGTTATTATTATCCCAAAAAAATATTTTATCTTTATCTGTGGCAAAATAGCATATGATTGATATTCATCAAAAGATGATGCAGAATAAATATAAAAGGAGTGATGCAACCTGAGAACCACATTAAGCATTTCTGACGATGTTATTAAAGAAGTTGAGAGCATTTATTCTATAAAAAACAGGTCAAAAGCAGTGGAAGAAGCTTTGAAGAATGCAGTAAGGTTTAAAAAATCGCACGGTTAAAGAGCCTTAAAGGTAAAATCAAATTTGATATTGATCTTGGAGATATAGAAAAAATGAGGGGTTTGGATGATGAAAGATTTGGACGGTAGGGTATTGATAGACTCGTCCATATGGATAGAATATTTTAGGGGTAAAGGTAATATTGCCGAAGAGGTGGACCGGCTAATTGATGAAGACAGAGCAGTTATAATAGGGCCATCTTTATGTCTTTACTCTTGATAAACATTTTGATTCTATAGAGGGACTTTTAAAATATCAAGGAGATTGAAATATAGAACCAACATAAATGAGATTTTTGCATTAGATGGCCTGGATCGAGTATGCATCTATCCTTATATTTTAAAGGATAGTGTCTTAGCTACTCGGCCAGGCTCTATGCCAATGGTTCTGGTAGCAAGTTCTACTGTCTCTGTTCATACACTCATTCTTTAAGCTGTGAATAGCTCACACATAAAAGAAACCCTTTAAACCTCAAGGCTTCCGATAAAATCATTTATGTCTTCTATCCTCTTTGCCTCAAGAAACTTTTCTATGCCATCGATTATGTCTATCATTATGTCAGGCTTATTGAAGTTCATAAGGCCTACCTGCACAGCATCTGCACCGACCATAAGGTATTCAAGGGCATCCCTGTATGTAGCTATGCCGCCTGAGGCTATTATTGGTATATCTAAGGCTTTCCTTACCTCATATACAAGTCTCAATGTTATGGGTTTTATAGCCGGGCCAGAGAGCCCACCCAAGACATTCCCCAGGAGAGGTTTGCCGGTGTCTATGTCAACGGCTAAGGCGAGATAAGTATTGGCTATGGTCAGGGCATCGGCTCCACCATCTGTTGCGGCCTTTGCAATTTTTACAATATCTGCAACATTGGGAGAGAGCTTTACTATTACGGGCCTTGTGGCTCTATCCTTGACTGTCCTTGTAACCTTGTAGGTATATTCCTCAAACATGCCAAAAGCCTTCCCGCCGGCCTCGATGTTAGGACAGGATATATTTACCTCATACCCCGCTATTCCCTCACCATTTTCCATTATATCTGTTACAAGACCGTATTCCTCCACTGTAAGGCCGGCTATGCTGGCTATTAATGGGACATTAAATTTTCTCATAGAGGGGAGCTTTTCTGCTATGAAGTTTTCTGCCCCGTCATTCTGTATGCCTACGGAGTTTATGGCCCCGCAGGCTGTCTCCACTATCCTGGGAGGTGGGTTGCCATGCCTTGGGTTTAGAGTAACACTTTTGGCTACCACAGCACCCAGCCTTCCTATGTCTATATATTCTTCATAGTCAGCAGGGTTAAATGTGCCCGATGCATTCATTACAGGATTTTTGAGCCTCATACCTGAAATTTCAACCGATGTGTTCATATTATCACCTCCTTACATCAAAGCATGGCCCGTCTTTGTGCATACCCTTTTGTAGCCTGATCTGGTCTTTACAGGACAGATAAGGCATGCCTTCTAAAATTAGTTGTACATAATTCTTGTATTTATTCTTGACATATTGACGAAATATCCTGCAATATTTAACTTTACTTTGAATTGCTATCTGCGCATATTCATCATTTGGTTTTATAACAACTGGTATTTTAAGATTATTCCATTCTATATATCCGTCTTTGTATCTTATTCCAGAGGTGTTTGTCTTGCCTTCCAGTGAAATATCTTCACCATATTTTTTAAAACATACTTGCTTTGCATTTCCGAATATCATTCTTTCAACTGCATTCAATGCTCTTTCAGCTAGTTTTTGAGCGGTTAAACTATCAATGTTCTTTTTGAATTTGTTCTGCATCGGTGCAACATAAGAATCTATATATACTCATCTGTATTGTAAACCATTAGTCCAGTCAGATTATAGCCATTGGCTGCATGTTTGTTATATAAGATATCAGCCTTCATATATAATCTTCCCTTTGTATATTGTCGTTTTTACTTTACCGACAAGACTGGCACCAGTAAAGGGGGAGTTGGCAGACCTGGAATGAAAGCCATTTACCTGCCACACCTCATCTGGGTCAAATATGGCTATATCCGCCCTGTGGCCCTCTTTTATATACCCTCTGTCTAAGGAGTAAATCCTGGCCGGGCCTATTGTAAGCCTTGACAGCAGTTCATTTATAGAAAGGCGGCCTGGCCTTACCAGGTATGTCATTCCAACGGCCAATGCAGTCTCCAGCCCTATAATACCGCTGGGGGCCGTGGCAAAAGGAGCATCCTTCTCCTCCGTGGTATGCGGGGCATGGTCTGTGGCTATGGCATCTATTGTACCGTCTTTTAAGCCGCCTATTATAGCGAGCCTGTCATTTTCTGTCCTCAAGGGAGGGTTCATCTTGGCATATGTGCAAAGTTCTCCCACAGCATCTTCAGTAAGGCTAAAGTGATGTGGGGTAGCCTCTGCGGTGATATGTGCCCCCATACCTTTGGCCCACCTTATTATATCTACAGAAAGGGCGGAGCTTACATGCTGTATGTGTATCCTTGCCCCTGTATTTAAAGCGAGTATAGCATCCCTGGCTACAAGTACCTCCTCAGCTTCTCTCCTTGCCCCCTTGAGTCCAAGCTTTTCTGCAGCAGGTCCGTAGTTAACACCTGGATTTTCTATAAGCCTGATATCTTCCTCATGAAATGAGAGGACAACATTCAGGTCTTTAGCTGCCTCCATAGCTTCTAAGGCTATCCTGGGGTTCAATATTCCCCTTCCATCATCAGAAAAGCCTACCGCACCAGCCTCTATAAGCGCCTTAAAATCAGTAAGTTCTTCTCCTCTAAGGCCTTTAGTTATGGCTGCCACCTGCATTACCTCAATATCAGCACTTTTAGCTCTATCAACAATACGGTTCAGTGTATCTACATTATCCACAACTGGACTGGTATTTGCCATGCATATCACAGTGGTATAACCGCCTGCTGCCGCTGCCTTTGCACCGGTATATATGTCCTCCTTGTGTGTCTGGCCGGGGTCTCTAAAGTGGCTGTGTATGTCCATAAAGCCCGGGGAGACTATGAGCCCATTGGCGTCAATGACCTGACAATCCCCTTCGATTCCCTTATCTATCTTGACCACATTTTCCCCATCTATAAGTATATCCAGGACATCATCAGTGCCGGAGAGCGGGTCTATTAATCTGCCACCCTTTATTAATAGCATAAGAATTCCTCCCTTAAAAAAAAACATGTATATTACCCATGGAGCGAGACAAACTCTGAGGCAAAGACCAGTGCATTTTATAAGCTGCCCTCTCCGGTTACCACCTTAGCCTTATTAGACCACTTAGATTCATGGCATTACTTACGGTTATCATACCTTCTCACCCCTATGATATAACCCCTGCATATAAATATACAGGGTTTATGTTAAGTATACAAGTCTATTTTATTTGCTCAATGGAGTTACAAATGAGATAATAGAGGCGGAGGGATGAGATATGAAGATACATGATATTTCAATGCCGATACATCATGATATGATGGTCTACAAGGATAAGGAAGAAAAAAGGCCTGCTCTGGAGGTCACCAGGGATTATCCGGAGGGGGCCAGGGAGTCCAAGATACACTTAGAGATGCATACAGGTACCCACGTGGATGCCCCCATGCACATGATAGAAGGCGGGGAGAGCATAGACAAGCTGGACCTTTATCAGGTTGTGACAGAGTGCAGGGTTGTAGACCTTACCTATCTCGATGATTCTGTAAAGAGGGTGGACCTTGTCGATAAGGACATCAAAGGTGGTGAGTTTATACTCCTGAAGACCAAAAACTCTTTTAATGAAAGGTTTAATCCTGAGTTTATATTTCTTGAAAAATCGGGGGCAGAATTTCTGGCTGAGAAAAGGGTGAAGGGTGTGGGGATAGACTCCCTTGGTATCGAGAGGGGCCAGCCGGTCCATGAGACCCATATAACCCTCTTTAAAAACGGCATAGCAATAATTGAAGGGTTAAGGCTTAAGGATATACCTGAGGGCAGGTATTTTCTTGTGGCTGCACCTCTCTATGTGGTTGGAGCAGAAGGAGCGCCAGCGAGGGCACTTCTTATAGAAATGTAGTCAAGAGATATGAGATGAATAAAAATCGGGAAAAATATCTATAGTATTGTTATGGACAGATAAATAAATTGAGAAAGGGATGAGCCCATGGATGAGCTTGAAAAGATTGATGCCATAAGGGACAGGACCGGAGTCAGCTACAAGGAGGCAAAAGAGGCCCTGGATAAGAATGAGGGCGATGTGGTGAAGGCCCTCATATACCTGGAGGACAATAAAAAGTCCTGGACCGAGAGTATGACAGTGGCGGGAGCAGACCTGATTGATAAGGTAAAAGAGATTGTCAGAAAAGGGAATGTAACCAAGATAAGGATAAAAAAGGACGGCAGGGTGATAATGGACATACCGGTCACAGCGGGTGCCATATCAACCATCCTGCTGCCGCAGCTTACTCTGGCGGGTGCAGCCGTTGCGCTGGTGGCCAACTGCACCATAGAGATAGAAAGGCCCGATAAGGGTGCGGTAAAGCTCGTGGAGGAAAAGGAGAAGAAGGAAAGCCCTGGGGAGTAATTATTTCCCGGGAAATAATTTGTTCAACAATTTAATAATATGCAGATTTCTGGCGGCCAGGCCTGGCCATAGGAGGACTGCAAAAGCAAAAGCAAGGGCTATATACAGAGCTGCATCGACCTTCATGATGAAAAGGACAATATATAGCAGTGGTGACAGGGATGCGGACAGTATTCCAGACCTTGCTGTGATGCTTTCTTTAAAATACATGGTTGCAAGCAGAGGCAGGAATACAGCAAGCCCCCTTATCCCCATGGATATGTATGTAAACTCCAGTATGGGTGTGCTCCATAGGGACATGGTGAGGACCGCACATACTATTCCAAACCCTATTATTATAAGCCTCTCTATAAAGAGTTCCCTTTTATCATCGGCAGCAGGGTTTATAAACCCTTTATATATATCCCTGGAGAGCAGGGTAGAGATGCTAAGGAGCAGCCCCGAGGATGTGATGATGACAGAAATCAGGAGTACAGACAGGACAAGGCCGCCCATGTATGGGTTTAAGACCTTCATACTGAAAAGTGTGAGGGCCATTTTGGGATTTATTCCTGGATAATTCTTGCCCATATACATGCCTATGATGGCACATAATATGCCTATAGGCAGGTTTAGGGCCGCCGACGTAAAGCAGGCTGTTTTTGCGGTCTTTATATCCCTGGCTGAATAGACTGCCTGGAAGTATGCCTGGGTGGAAAGTATGCCTATTATGGAGGAAAAGTATGAGGAGAGGCCAGGCCATACACCCCTGTTCAACGGGTTAAATGCAGATGCGGGAAAACCCGTGGCCAGGCCCATAAGCCCACCCAGCTTTGATACGGCTATGACGCCTGCTATTAAAAACCCTGCATATAGCAGGTATATCTTCATGGTACCGATTATACTGGCGCTTAAGAACCCGCCAAAGAGCACATACACGACAATTAACGCCACAGACAGTATTATTGAGAGGGATATATTAAGATTGGTAACGGTCATAAACAGGGCAGTGGAGGAGAGTATCTGTGATATAAGCCCCATGACTATGGATATGGCAGAGAATATACTTACGAAAAGACTTATCTCTTTTCCATACGTTGGTACCATAAAGCCGCCTATGGTATATACGCCGGAGCGCTTTACAGGTCCTGCATAAAATATCCCGAGGATAATAAGGGCGGTTGTGGTACCAAGGACATACAGCAGTGAATTAAAGCCGGATGTATAGGCGATCTCCGCAGTGCCTATGGTAGACGCACCGCCCAGCACTATGCCGACAAGGTTGCCGCTCACCATGGATGCTCCCAGTTTTCCGCTTCCAACATTGAAATCGCTCAGGGTCTTTACCTTTTGCCCATAATAGAGTCCTATGGCAGAGATTATTATTAGAGTTAAAGAAAATGAAAGATACATCTAAATTCGCCTCATTTATTTTTTAAGGGATTTTACAGCCCTGATAATTGGAGGTATTACTTGGTTTTTCCTGGAAACAACACCGGGGAGATAGAAACTATTGCCGTAAATATCAATAGAAAAAGCCCTCTCCAGCATATCCCTGTAATCAGAAACCCAGAGGATCTCAGAACCATTATCTATGATATTTGTCAGCATCAGCAGCAGGACATCATAGTTCCCTTTTTCCTTAAGACCCTTCATATATGAGAGTATATCCCTCTTAATGTCTCCCGGGTCAGCCAGGACATTTATTTGTCCTACTCCAATGGTAAAGTCGTCTACATGAAACTCCTTGAAATCGGTGAAGAATATATCCTCAGGGCTCTTTCCATCAAGGGATGTGCCCTCCTTGAACATCATGCCGGCAAAGCTTTTGATATCGATCCCGGCAATGGAAGCCAGGCTGTGCGCTGCCTCTATGTCCTTAGGGGTACATGTAGGCGACTTGAATATCAGCGTATCGGAGATGATGGCTGCACACATTATACCGGCTATTTCTGGTGGCGGCATTACACCTGCATCCTCATAAATGCCATAGATAATGGTAGATGTGCACCCCACAGGCTGGTTTTTAAAGAGTATGGGTTTATCGGTCACTACTCCGCCGAGGCGGTGGTGATCTATTATCTCCAGGATGTTTGCCTCATTTATCCCGTCTACTGTCTGAGAGAATTCATTATGGTCTACCAGTATGACATTTTTTGTCTCATAATCCAAGACGTGGCGCCTGGATATCAGGCCTATTACAGCACCGTTCTCATCTACTACAGGAAAGTTACGGTATCTGTACTGGGACATGGTGTTTGTCACCTCATGGATATAATCGTCCTCACTGAATGACACTATATCCCTTTCCTTCATTATATAGGATATGGGTATGCTCTGACTGATATACTTTACGGTATCAAAGGTGTTGCAGGGCACCAGTATTAAGCTTACCCCGTGTCTCCTGGATAGTTCTATAATATCATCATTTGGCCTTATCCCACCCGTGATGATGAGTGCCCCAGCCCCGTACTCAATGGCGGCTTTCTGTATGTATGGCCGGTCGCCGACGATTATGGTATCCCCTGGCTGTATCCTTTTTACTACCTCGTCTAAAGACATAGCGGCTACTATGAGGTTTCCGCCCAGTTGGCCCTTGCCAGGAGTTATGACTTCCCCGGAAAGGACGCTGGCTGCGTTATTTACGGGTATGTTGAATTTTTCTAAACTGTTCATCTGTGAAAGATATACCTTGGCCAGGTCGCCTAAAGTGGCCAGGCCGAGGAATTTTCCACTATCGTCAACCACACAGACAGTCCCCATACCGGACTCCTGCATGAGCTGCCATGCGGCCAGCATTGGCCAGGACCCGTTTACAGATAGAGGCCTATCGTAATTTATATCCTTTATCTGGGTATAAACGTTCTCTATATACTCAGGCTCTTCCAGCCCGAAGTGGTTTAAGACGAACCGGGTCTCCGCATTAACAGGACCCAGTCTGCATGGTACTGCATCCACCCCACTGTGCTGCCTTTTAAAGTATGCATATGCGATGGCAGAACATATGGAATCTGTATCAGGATTTTTATGACCTATTATGTATATCCTACTGTCCATTTATCATCCCCACCTTATATATTCATGTATAATAATTTCTTAATTTCAGTGTAATAAGTCTATATCAGCATACCAGCAGTATCCATGTGCCTGATCGTTCGTCCTGATACTCTAATATTTACCACTGCATTACATAGGGTACGCCTCCATCCGGCGTCCCCGCCTCAGGTCGGCTCATCCGGCGTCCATGCCGGATGCCCCTGTTCCATTTGTTGTAAATCCAAGAGTACCGTGGACTCTCTTTAAGGTCACATTTAATGCTGCATGTCATATTCAAATGAGTTCTTACACCAGAATCATTTTTTATTAAAAATTAGATTCCAGAATGTAGTTACAGCCATAAGGCTGGCTGCTATGCCGAGCGACACAAAGCCTGTTAAAAGCCCATATTCTATGGCCAACTTTATATTATCCTGCACCAGATAGAGCATTGTCTGATAAATATATGCTCCCGGCACCAGAGGCAGTATACCTGGTATTACAAAGAGGGTGGCTGGCTTCTTGAACGTCCTGGCCATGACCTCTCCAAGCAGCCCTATGATAATGGCTGATAGCACCGTGGCTGCGACAGGAGACTGAAAACGGTCCATTATGATGGTATAACCGGCCTGGCCCACAGCTGCGCTCAGGGCAGCCAGAGGCAACATCTTCATTGGCAGGTTAAATATTATCCCAAAACCTATTACAGAAAAGAACATATATATCACATTTAACATTTATATCCCCCTCAGATAAAACCATACCTGCAGCGTAACACCTACGCCGACAGCTATAGCCGCAGCGTTCATCACAGCCTCTGCCGTCCTGGCGGTACCAGATATCAGGTCGCCTGACATGAAGTCCCTTGCCCCGTTGGTTATGGCAACACCGGGCACAAGAGGCATTATAGAACCGATGATTATCTTATTTAGATTCTGGCCAAAACCCAGATATGTAAATGATAGGGCAAACAGACTTATTATTATACTCCCAAGTAAATTGGTAAGAAATACGGAAAACTCATATCTCTCAATGTTATACAGTAGACTTAAGGTTATGAAGACCGTTACAAATGTAGGCAGGAAGTCCGCCCATGTCCCTCCAAATATGAGCATGGACATGGATGCGCCAAGACAGCCGCCCAATACACGGTAGAGAGGCCTGTATCGCGGCTTTCTATCGATCTCACTTAAGTATTCAATACCATCATCCAAGCTGATTTTACCCATACAAAAATCCCTGGAAAAGCTGTTTACCATATCCACCTTGGAAAGGTCTATAATGCGGGAATGAACCCTCCTTATGGCCGTCTCCAGTTTTCCGCTTTCGTCCTCTATGGATATTATTATGGTAGTAGGGGTAACAAAGGTATGGGATATGTACCCGAGGCTTGATAGTATCATGTCTGCCGTAGTCTCTATACGGTTTGTCTCTGCTCCGTTTTTTAAAAGGATTTGTGCTGCCATAATGGCAAGGTTTAAAGCCCTTTCATTTTCCATAGCATCACCACCTAACCTATTATATCATATCCGATTAACTGCTGCCTTCTGACCTGAAGTTTCACTGCTATTTTTGTCTATTTGATTACCCTTCCCTTTCATATGGGGTACCTTCCTGTCTGGGCAATCCTGTATTCCATTGACAGCGTTTAATATTTACTATAAATGAAAGTATAAGCCTGGCGTTTGTTAAAGCACACGGCACGCCAAAAACAGTGCGATCACTCTTGATGCCACAACTACTTTAAAAACTTTAATTATAAACTTAGACGTAAGCATGTTTTTGCTGTTTTATTTCAAATGCACTGAAGGTAATCGTTATAGTAAACGATATTCAAGTAAAATATATGATAATTCAAGTAAATTTTGCTTGATAAGTAAACTAGGCCAATTTATAATTTATCTTGAGAAAACGATTTTCAGAGGTGCTAATCTTGAATCCAATTAAAAGAAAAAAAATTACAATGAGAGATATTGCTGACGTGCTGAACCTGTCAGTTAATGCTGTCTCACTGGCTTTAAATGATAAAGTGGGTGTGAGCGAAGAAACAAGGAATTTGGTTATAAAAACTGCGGACGAAATGGGGTATTTCGATGAAAATCCCTCTTTTATTGCCAGGAATCGCCTCAGGAATATCTGCCTAATGGTTGAAGAGAGAAATTTTCGCGATACTCATTTTTATACGAAGGTAATTTTAGGAATAGAAAATGAGGCTAAAAGAAATGATTATGATATTTTAGTAAACTTCATGACCAGTGATAAGTTTGAGATTCCATCAAGCGTTGAGAGGAGGAAGGTCTCTGGAGTTATAGTTGTAGGTACTATAAAAGATGAACATCTTGAAAAATTATTGAAGTATGATATACCAACTGTCCTTGTTGACCATTGTTCATTTACTATAAGTACAGATGCTGTATTAACTCAAAATATGTCCGGATCATATATGGCAACGCAATATCTTATTCGAAAAGGACATACACAAATAGGTTTTTTTGGTGAAATCGATTTTTCTTTAAGTTTTAAAGAAAGATGGTTAGGCTTTAACGAGGCGATGAGAAATGCAGGACTTAATGTAGATCCCATATTTAATGTAAATCCTGGATATTGCGTAATAGGACAGGTAGAACAATATGTTTTAAGCAAAAACTACAAAGAGGTAGCAAATATTATCTCGAAGTTAGATAAACTTCCTACTGCATGGGTATGCTCCAATGACAGTGCTGCTATTACCTTGTACAATGCATTGAACATTTTGGGTATAAAAGTACCTGACGATATCTCTGTAGTTGGTTTTGATGATATTGATATATGCAACATTGTGACACCACATTTGACCACCATAAGAGTTAATAAGGAACTTATGGGTATAAAAGCTGTAAAAAGGCTTTTGTGGAGAATGGATAACCCAAAAGAACCTCACGACCATATAAGAATGGAGGTCAAGCTGGTAGTGAGGGAGTCAGTGAAGGAGATTAAAAATTAAGGCTTTTGATAAAGGACAAGAGAACAACATTTAAGTTGTTTTCTAAATAAAATTAATTAGATGGAGGTGCACTTTATGAAAAAGATAGCTAAAGGCATTCTGGTTTTTGTCCTTGTCGCATCACTTTTATCAGGGTGTGGGACTAGCACAAAATCAGAAAATGAGGCATCACAGACGAGTAAGGAAGGGGTTGTGACAATCGATTTTTGGGCTGCTCCAAATCCTCCGCAACAAACTTTCTGGAAACAAATGGCTGAAGAGTTCTCAAAGGTCAACCCAAATATCAAAGTAAATGTAAGCCCAATGCCAGAGACACCATCATCTGAGGCTGGTATACAGGCGGCTCTAGCAGGTGGCAATGCTCCTACAATTTCTGAAAACATTTCCCGTGGTTTTGCGGCACAACTTGTGGATAGCAAAGCTTTAGTTCCCCTTGATTCAATGGATGGTTGGAATGACATTATAAAGAGCAGAAATATGGAAGATACAATCCAGGCATGGAAATTTGCAGATGGTCATCAATATGTGTTGCCTATATATTCAAACGCTATGCTCTTTGCATGGAGGATTGATATTTTAAAACAATTAGGATATGATGAACCCCCAAAAACTTATAGTCAAATTATTGAATTAGGGAAAAAACTAAGAGAAAAATATCCAGATAAATATTTATGGGCAAATCCTGATTTAATTGACTCTACCTGGTGGAAAAGATGGTTTGACTTCTTTATGCTTTATGATGCGGCATCAAACGGTAATAAATTTATAGAAGGCAATACGCTTGTTGCCGATGATAAAGCTGGTGTGGCTACACTTAAATTCCTTGAAGATATGGCAAAAAATAAACTTTTATTGACACAAGTGGCGACGGATCCCTTTGAAACGGCGGTGAGTGTTTGGACGACAATTGGACCTTGGACATTTGGCACATGGAAAGACAAATATCCGGAACTTAAATTGAATGAAACTTATGTACTTACACCGCCTCCGGTACCGGATGGAATGAGTACAAACAATGTAAAGACATTTGCTGACACAAAGGGTCTTGTAATATATGCACAATCTAGCCTTGAAAAGCAAGAAGCAGCGATGGAGTTCATAAAATGGGTATATTCTAATCCTGAAAACGATATGAAATGGTTTGAAATTACAAACCTTCCGCCTGCAAGGGATGATGTTAATACAAACGAACAATTTAAGGCATATCTGAAAGATCATCCAGAGCTTCAACTTTATGCGGAATCGATACCTAATGCTATTCCGCCGTTTGATAATGTTAAATTTAATGATATCCAGACATTAATTGGACAGAAGGCTGTAAATCCAGTTGTTGCAGGACAAATAGATGCTCAAAAAGCCTGGGATGATATGAAACAAGCTGTTCAGGGGGTTCTTAAATGAAAAGAAGGCAGGAAAAATTGGGTTGGCTTTTTGCCAGCCCATACCTCTTATATAGTTTAATATTTTTTGTAATTCCACTCTTTGGAGCGTTATTTTTATCTTTTACTAACTGGAATCTCATTTCGCCTCAATATGAGAATGTTGGCTTTTTAAACTTTGTTAAAGCTGTAAAAAGCCAAGAAGTTAGGGCTGCGTTTTTTGTGACTTATAAATTTATGGCAATGTTTGTGCCCATTGTATTAATTGGTTCTTTGGCAATTTCCCTTATTATAAACAGCTTGCCGAGGTTTAAAAGTCTGTTTTCTGTAGGATATTTTTTGCCTTACCTTGCTTCTGGCGTTGCCACCTCAATAGTTGTAAGAGGTATTTTGTCATATAACAGTGCTTTAAATGTATGGCTGAGGAACACGTGGGATTTGAATATTGATTGGCTCGGCTCATCAACGCTTGCCCCATTGATTATTTCTGTCATGATAGCGTGGAAATTTATGGGGTATTATTCGCTCATACTGACATCAGGTTTAGAGAGTATACCTACCGAAGTATATGAAGCTGCTGCCATAGATGGTGCAACAGGTTGGGTGAGATTCTTTAAAATTACGCTGCCGCTTTTATACCCAGCCATGTTTACTGTAACTATACTGGCAGTTGGGCTTGTATTTGGTATTTTTACAGAACCGTATGTGTTGACAGGAGGGGGTCCGGGACTTTCAACAAATACCTGGCAGATGGAAATATATAACCAGGCTTTTAGTAAGCTAAACGCAGGTTATGGCTCTGCAATTGCAATTATTGATTCTGTGGTGACATTTATTACTATTTTAGTAGTTCGTAAACTATTGGAAGTTTGGGGTGAAAAATATGGTTGGGACTAAAAATAAAAAATTGCAAACTGTATTATTATACACATTAGCGATTATTGTTTTGATTATAATGATGTACCCATATGTATATATGATATTAAATTCACTTGCGCCATGGGATCAAGTTGATAGAAGAATAATACCAACAGGACTTACCTTGAAATCTTATATATGGCTTCTGTTTGGGGGAACCGATGTTATGCCGCGACCATGGCTTAGAGCTTTTGCTAATAGTATGATTGTAACTGTTTCTTCTACTTTTTTAATGATGGTCACAGCGATATTAGTAGCCTATGCCTTATCAAAATTGGTTTTTAAAGGTAAAAAAACAATAAACAATGTTATTATGTTTCAAATGTTTTATCCCTCAATTATTCTTTTAATACCTACATTTATACTAGTGAGGAAGTTGGGATTGTATGATACCTATTGGGGCATGATAATTCCAAAATCTGTAAGCTTGTGGGCAATATTTATGTATACAAATTTTTTTAAAGCGATACCAAATGAGTTAATTGAAGCCGCAAAGATAGATGGTGCAAATGAGATAAAAATACTTTTTAAAATCGTTTTGCCAATGTCAAAATCAATTACCACAGTTATTTTTCTGTTTTTGTTTATGGAAAGGTGGGTAGAGCTTTTATGGGATATGCTTGTTGTGCATAATCAGAACCTTCTTACTCTGAATGTTATGCTGGCACAGATGTTTGGGCCATATGGTGCATATCCAGGTCCGATGTATGCTGCATCTGTAATTTTGACACTTCCAATACTTATTTTGTTTATAATTTTTAGCAAGAATTTTAAAGAAGGCATACAGTTTGTCTTAAAATGATGTGACGGAGGTGGGGTTATGACAAAATTTACTGATGAATTTGTAATAGGAGCTAACTACTGGCCAAGAAATCATGGTATCGAGATGTGGAAAGAGTGGAACTATGATGAGATAAAAAGTGAATTTATTGAGGCGAAAAGATTAGGTATTAATGTAATGAGAATAAATCTTTTTTGGGAGGATTTTCAGCCAAAGCCTGATGTAATATCAGAAAAAGCGATAGAGAAATTTGATGAGCTCATTAAAATATGCCATGAAGTGGATATGAAAATTGCTCCCACTTTTTTTGTGGGGCACATGAGCGGTGAGAATTGGGATGTGCCGTGGAGAGAAGGTAGGAATATATACAGTGATTCATTTATGTTGAGGTACCAACTTAAGCTGGTGCGATTTTTTACAGAAAGGTATAAAGACGAACCTGCTATTTTGTTTTGGGACCTTTCAAATGAGCCAGATAATTATGTAAAAGCAGAGTCAAGACATGATGCCTGGTTGTGGAACTATGTCTTATCGAATGAGATAAAAAAATACGACAAAAATCATCCCGTAACACTTGGAATGCACCAGGCATCTCTTCTTACCGATAATAATTTTTATCCTGAAGACATGCAAGAAGGCAACGATTTTCTGTGTATGCACGCATATCCGATTTACACAGACGCATGTATAGATCCTGTAAATTCTATAAGAAGCACTTACATAGCGCCATTCGCCTCTAAACTTACTCAGGCTATGGGCGGCAAAAAAGTGTTACTCGAAGAATTTGGTGCAACCACCCTCATGATGTCCGAAAACATAGAAGGGGATTATTACAGGGTAGTGCTTTACAGTCTCCTTGCGAATGAATCGATAGGTGCAATAGCGTGGTGTTTTGGAGATTTTTCTGTTGGTGAAAGGCTTCCGTATAATTCCACGCCCTTTGAAACGCAATTTGGGATAACAGCAGCTGATGGCAGAGTTAAAAAAGCAGGACTTGAAATAAAAGCTTTTTCTGATTTTATAGATAAGATTGAATATAGACGGCTTAATCCCAGAAAATGTGATGCTGCAATAATCGTTCCAGACAAATATTACAATGCGTTATTTGTGGGAGATGACTATACTCCAGAAAGAAATTTTAGAGTCCTTTTAAATAGCTTTATACTTGCAAAAGAAGCAGGTATAGACGTTGAATTGGTAAGAGCTGATGGGGACTTTAACAGGTATAAAATGCTTATCTTGCCTTCCGCTTATAGAAAAGGGCATTTAAATTATGATCAGTGGCTTAAGGTTATGGGATTTATCAAAAATGGCGGCACTTTATATACATCATATGACGGAATATCTATAGAAGGTTTTGATGAGGTATTTGGAGTTAAAACGCAATACTCTATGGTGCCCAAAAATAAGACAGTATCAATGCATTGTGAGGAACTTGAGATTGATTTAAATTACAGGGCTCTTAAATTTAATAAAAGGCTTTTTGTAAAACCGACAACAGGTCATGTAATTGCCGATGATGCTGAGGGACATCCAGCAGTGGTTGTAAATAGATATGGCAATGGGAAAACAATTCTTGTCACGTATCCTATTGAACTTTATTTAAGCTATATGCCAGATGTATATAAAGCTGACAAGTCTTATTTGATCTATAGATATGCCAAGGAGTTAAGTGGAATAAGGTACGATGTAAGTGTAGACTCCCCCTATATTGAGGTTAAGGAGTTTGATTATGAAGATAAAACCCTTATAATTTTTATAAACCATGAAGATATGGATATAAAAAGTAAAATAAACTTAAAAGATGTGAAAGAAAACAGAAATAATGAGAGAATACAAGATTTGATTACCGGAAAGCAGATTGATTTAGAAAGTTTTACTGTAAATGCGAATGGAGCAGTTGCAATCTTAATATAAGGGGGGTATAAATATGTTCAGGCTGAAGAGGCTCAGTGATAATCCTGTATTGTTACCAATAAAAGAACATGAGTGGGAGAGGGAGGCAGTTTTTAATGCGGCGGTAATTTATGAGAATAATAAATTCCATTTGTTTTACAGGGCTTCTAATAATAAGTTTATTCTAAATACAGAGAAGCCAGAAAAAAATTATAAATTTGTATCCTCAATTGGGTATGCTGTAAGCGAGGATGGTATCAATTTTAAAAGATTTGACCAGCCTGTTTTAAAGGGAGAAACCCCACAAGAGGCGTGGGGAGTAGAGGATCCGCGAATTACAAGAATTGACAATAAGTATTATATTCTCTACACAGGTTTTGGGGGAAGGAGCTGGTTGGATTTTAGGATATGTATGGCGTGGTCCGATGATTTAAAGAATTGGGAGGGACACAGGGTAGTTCTTGATGAGTCCAATAAAGATGCGGCGCTTTTGCCCGAAAAAATAAATGGCAGGTATGTGCTTTTTCATAGAAGGATGCCTGACATTTGGGTTGCATATTCTGATGATTTGACTGTTTGGTATGATCATAGAATTATAATGTCTCCAATACCTGGTACATGGGAATCAAAAAAGATTGGTATAGCAGGGCCTCCTGTAAAAATGGAGGATGGGTGGCTTCTTATATACCACGGAGTTGATGAAAATGACGTGTATAGATTAGGAGCAGCTCTTTTGGATTTAAATGACCCGTCAAGGGTTATTGCAAGACAGAGAGAGGCTATTTTGGAGCCTGAGCTCGATTGGGAAATAAATGGGCTTGTGCCTAATGTGGTATTCAGTTGTGGCACGGTAGAGGTAAATGGTGTGTATTATGTTTATTACGGTGCGGCAGATACCGTAATTGGTGTAGCAGTCATTGAAAAAGAAAAAGTAAAATTTTAAGAAGGGTGGATAAAGTGATCAAACTGAAGAGATTATCGGATAAGCCAGTGCTTGTTCCTAAAGACAAAGAAGGGCATGAGTGGGAAAAAGCAGCGGTTTTTAATACGGCAGCTATTTATGACAATGGTTTGTTTCACCTTATTTACAGAGCAACTGACGTGGGACCTCATGCTAAATATGGTGAATATGTCTCAAGATTGGGATATGCAGTAAGTAAAGATGGGATAAATTTTATGAGGTTGGACAAGCCTATTTTTACTAATGAAACACCTCAGGAGGCGAAGGGGATAGAGGACCCTCGAATAGTGAAAATTGATGGTATTTATTATATGATGTATGTAGCCTTTGGTGGTAGATTCGATGGCGATTACAGGATATGTTTGGCGACTTCTACGAATTTGATTGACTGGGAGAGACATGGCGTTGTGTTGGATGAACCCAATAAGGACGCATCCTTGTTTCCCGAAAAGATTAACGGGAAATATGTGATGTTACATAGAAGGTATCCCAATATCTGGATAGCATTTTCTGATGATTTAAAGAGCTGGTATGGCCATAAGCCTATAATAAAGCCTATCCCGGGAACATGGGAGAGTGCAAGAGTGGGTATTGGAGGACCGCCGGTTAAGACGAAGGATGGTTGGTTTTTAATATACCATGCAGCTGACGAGGACAATGTGTATAGGCTTGGGGTGGCTCTTCTTGACTTGGAAGACCCATCAAAGGTTATCTCAAGACAGAAAGAGCCTATCTTAGAGCCTGAGCTGGATTGGGAGAGGGAAGGGCACATTCCTAATGTTGTGTTTAGCTGTGGCAATGCGGTTAAAGGCGATACTATTTACGTTTATTATGGCGGTGCGGATACAGTTATAGGCGGCGCAGTCCTGGTATAAAGTATTCTTGACATATACCATCTGATTCTGAGGCTTGATTTCACAAGGTAATTGTTCTATACTGATTATAAATATATAGATTTACAGGGGAGTTACTGCATTTTTATGCAGTACTCCCTTAATATTTTGGTTGAGGGGGGATACAGGTGAATGATGGAGAAACTGAACTGGGTTCTGAAAGGGAACCGTCAAGGGGCGAGATTGTAACTCAGGTAACAGACCTGGCCTGGCCAGCCCTGGTGGAGCTGCTTATGGCTACACTCTTCGGTATGGTGGATATGATGATGGTTGGCCATATTCCTGATGGACCTGTGGCTATAACGGCCATAGGACTCACCAACCAGCCTGTGTTTATGGGCCTGGCCGCTTTTCAGGCATTTACCGTAGGCGCAACGGCAGTGGTGGCGTGGTCTGTTGGTGCAGGAAGGGCGGATGACGCTGATAATGCAACCTTTATAACGGTTGTTTTGACATCCGTGCTTGGCGTAATTGTCAGTTTGATAGGGGTATTGCTTTCAGAAGATATATATAAGTTTATGGGTGCAGAGCCCATAGTAATAAAAGAAGGCTTGGGATATATGCAGGTGGTCATGGGTGGTATTGTATTTGAGGCTGTGTCCATGGGCATAGCAGGTATACTCAGGGGCGTTGGGGACAGCAGGACACCTATGACTGTAAACCTGTATGCCAATCTGCTCAATGTATTCGGCAACTATGTCCTGATTTTTGGGAAACTTGGCTTTCCGATGCTGGGAGTAACAGGAGCGGGCATATCAACCACACTTTCGAGGGCTGTAGCAATGGTAATCTTCCTTTATATTATGGTACGAGGTGAGAAAACCATAAGGCTGGACTTAAAAGAGCATCACACCCTTGACAGGGAACTTACCAAAAAAATTATTACGATCAGCCTTCCAGCAGCAGGCGAGCAGCTTGTGCTGCGCGGCGGCCAGATAATGTACGCCAGGGTTGTGGCAGGTCTTGGGACTACAGTGTATGCGGCGCACCAGATTGCCATAAATATATTTGGGCTTTCATTCTGCCCCGGCCAGGCCTATGGCATGGCAGCGACGACCCTGACAGGTCAGAGCCTTGGTGCGAAGAAACCCGATATGGCGCAAAAATATACCTACGAGGCCAGGCGTCAAGGCATGTATATAGCCATAGGAATGGCCCTTATATTTGTATTCCTGGGAAGGCAGTTAGCTATGCTGTATACTTCCGACCCTGAGGTAATATCCCAATCAGCCATAGCACTTATAATAATAGCTATGGTACAACCCATGCAGTCCACCCAGTTTATATTATCAGGGTCTCTGAGAGGTGCCGGGGATACAAGGTGGCCGCTCTATTCTACCCTCATAGGTATGTGGGGATTTAGAGTTTTATTTGCTCATATATTCATAAGATACTTTGGATGGGGAATAGTAGGAGCGTGGATAGCCACTGCATGCGACCAGACCATGCGTTCCATAGTAATCCAGTGGAGATACAGGAGCGGGCTCTGGAAACATGCGAGCATACTGGGTGAATCTAATACATCATCTTCCACACAGGAATAATATAAAAATGTGGCCATGTATGTTTCTACACGCAGGCCACATGTAAATTCCCCTCTTTTAAGTTTGCTACATCCCATCAGAAATCATGCATGTTGAGTATTCGGCGTTTTCAATAACCCACCTGCCATCTGAATATTTCCATATAGACTCCACATTGGATATCCTGTTGACATGTGCAACACCTGAAATACTCTGATAGCCATGCAGGCAATAGGTCCCGTCTCCATCATAATCCACAGGGTCAAGAGTAGAGAATGGGTCTATCCACGGCTCTACGTCTATGAGGAGCTTGCCATCCTTACTGTAGGTGCCGCCTTCTATATACATATCTTTAAACGCTTGCAGGTCTATAGTAAACTCCATGCCCAACTGCTCTACCTTGATGTCAGCTTTAAAGCCGTCAACGAATTTGCCTGTGATGGCCAGGCCGGAATTGTCTTTCTCTTCAAATATAACCTTAGGTATACCTCCCGACACACTTACTATTCTGTTATCAATTATGCCGCCGCTTCCGCCAGTCGGCGCACTTATCATTATATCCTTTATCTTGTCACCGGTAAAATCACCGATAAAGAGTTTTGGATCATACCCGGCAAGACCGCTTATGCCAGCATCAATAACCCTGTTATTTGCTGAATCTATTATCCTTACATTAATATTGGTAAAAAATACTAAGTTATCGCCATAGGCCCTTGTGCCTATAAGGATAATACCATCTTTAACACCATCCCCTGTAACATCTTCTGAAGATGTCGCAATAACTGTTGTCTTACCTGTATTTGTCTGAGAAACATTGCTTTCAGCCATTGTACCTGCTATAGGGGGCATGGTAAGGATGAACAGGAGCAGAAAAAGTAGCAGAAAAAGTACTGTGGCTCTTTTACACATGATTAAGCCCTCCTAAAAATTATTTATATTAATATTATAAGACCTTTTCATGAAAAATAGGTTAACAAAAGGTTAAATATTTGTCTTATATGCAGGGGTTTTGGAAGTTATGTAGAATTAATACAACACATTTTTAGTTTGTCATTCTTTTATATTTCTCACTCAACAGCGGGGGTTTTTAGCAAATACCCTGCATTAAATATAATTCTGTTTATTCCTGTATCCATCCTGACCTATTTTGTCACAATGTTATTTAAGAAGTATGTCTATATGATATATATTTTAAGGAGGATGATAGCATAAGCGGTGCATTTATACCAGATGTATAAATTTACCTATAAGCATGTCGTTATTGTAATTTTTACTCTTTTCTGCAATAATAAATAATAGAGGTGAATACGGATATGAGTACGCCAGAAAAGGAATTGAAGAAGGGCTACACATATGGTGACTATCTCAAGTGGGATGAAGATGAGCGGTGGGAGATAGTAGAAGGGGAGGCTTATAATATGAGTCCATCCCCATCAAGATTGCATCAGGCTATATTGCGAGAGTTGTTATATCAATTCACAGCCTATCTGCATGATAAGACATGTGAGGTCTACTCTGCACCATTTGATGTAAGACTTCCAAAGGAGCAGGAAAGTGAAGAGGATATCGATACAGTGGTCCAGCCCGACATTGTAGTGGTGTGTGACCCTGCAAAACTGGACGATAGAGGTTGCAAAGGCGCCCCAGATCTTGTGATTGAAATAGTCTCACCTCACACGATAAAGAAAGACCTGAAGATAAAACTTGGTCTCTATGAGAAGGCAGGGGTGAAAGAGTATTGGATCGTCTACCCTGAGGATGGTGTTGTTATGGTATTTAAAATGGGAGATGACAATAAATATGGCAGACCATACGTGTATGGGGATGAGGACAGCGTAAGGGTTGGAATATTTGATGACCTTGTAGTAGATCTAAAGCAGGTGTTCAAAAAAGAGTGAAGGGGCATCACTACCTTTTTGAATTCAGCTTTACCCTGTGACCGAATTTCTTTACGAAGCCCCGGACTTTTTGGTTGACTATGGCTTCTCTTTGCACAGCCAGTTTATCCTTTATTTGTGTACCTGACGCTGGTCATAGTCTGATGATATTTGAAAACTGTTTCTATAGCTCTATCTTCTTCCATCCACCTTTTTTGAACCTGTATCCCATGAGCATGGCCTCTGTTAGGAACTGGAATACAGTAACGAGCCATACATATTCGATATTCTTTTTCCATACAAAGACTATCATAAATATGAGAGGTAGCCGTATAAGCCATGTGCTTATAAGCGAAACGTAGAATGGCCCCTTGGTGTCGCCTGCACCCTTTAGCGCACCGGAGAGTGTCATGGAGAGGGCCATTGTAGGCTGCTCAAAAGCTCCTATTCTTATACACCTTGATGCAAGTTCCCTTACCTCTCCTATGTTTGTGAAGAATCCCATTATCTGATAGGGTATGGTTAAGAATAAAAGGCCGATAATGCTCATGAGAGATACAGCCTGTTTTGCTGATTCTATGGCGGCCTGCTCAGCCTTTTTCTCGTCTTTGGCCCCCAGGGCCTGGCCGACCATGGTTGAGGCGGACACAGAAAACCCGAACCCCGGCATGAATGATACGGATTCTGCGCTTACCGCTACCTGATTGGCGGCAAATGCCACAGGGCCGAGTCTGGAGAGCCATAATGAGGATATGAGCCTGCTGCCACTATCGGAAAGCTCAAATAGAGATGCGGGTATGCTCAAGGATATCAGCTTCTTTAATATAGCATAGTCCAGGTTTATGATATTATTCATTTTCAGCCTTATGCTGCCCTTATTAAATATCAGATATCCTGTAGTTACACAGAAGGCCAGGCTTTGTGATATAGTCGTGGCAACTGCAGCACCGGCGACACCCATCCGTGGAAAACCGAAATTTCCAAAAATGAGTACATAGTCACCAAATATATTAAATAGGTCGGCTGTAAGTGTAGCTATCATGGGCACCCTGGTATTGCCGGAGCCCCTTAAAGCCGAGTTTAAGACCATGGTTGGAACCATTATTAGCCCGCCTATGGATATGATGCGGGTGTATGTTATGCCTGGCCTTGCCACATCGGCCTGGCCTACCAGCACATTAAAAAAGTACCCCACGCTCGCATTGGTTATTGTAAGCAGAAGTGCACCTATAAATATAGAAAGAACAAAAGACTGGCCGAGTACGCGCTCCGCCCTGTCGTATTCCTCTGCCCCGCAGTACCTTGCTACCATTGCTGCAGAGCCCACGCCCACAGCCGAAAGGACAAATAAAAGTGTATATATAAGCTGGCCGCCAAGACCAACGGCGCTCAGGGCTGCAGCACTTAAGCGTCCTACCATGGCAGTGTCGAATATCCATACTGAAGTCTCCAGTACCATCTCAAAGATAGCAGGCCAGGCCAGGTTAAATACCTCTCTCCTTATCTTATCCTTACTCATAAATCACCTCTTCTAAGCTGTAATTGACTGGTGCCAGGTCCGTCTTTTTAATTTTATTGCAGAATAAAAATCCCCCTACTATTATAAAATATTTTCTCATACAAAAGAAGGATTTTTGGAAACAGATGGAGAAATGATAACAAAGGGGCCAAATATATTCTGGAGGGATAGTGTATGAAAAAAAAGCTTTCTATTTTAGTTGCGGTTTTACTCATTGTTTCTACTTTATTTGCTACGGCAGCTTTTGCTGCGACCTCAGGCGGATTCAAAGCCATCAATGCCTGGTTTGGCGGTATAAAGATAGTCGCCAACGGCAAAACCCTGACATCAGATACTCAGCCTTTGATGTATAATAACAGCGTGTATGTACCGATAAGGCTGGTGAGTGAGGCTCTGGGCCAAAAGGTGACATGGGACCAGAATAGCTACTCGGTGATAATTTCAGGTTCTACAGCTGATGTGGATTCATTGAAGGCGCAGATAGCCCAGAAGGATGCCACCATAGCAAGCCTGCAGAGCGATAATGCTGCAAAGGCTGCACGTATAGCAGAACTGGAGGCTCAATTGAAGAACCAGGAAGAAAGCAAGAAAACAGCCTCAGACCTTGAGGACTACCTGGATGATGAATACTCCACCTGGAACAGGATGGACTTCAGCTTTGATGCCCGTGGAGATGCCGATGACCTGAAACTTACTATAGAGATAGATTTGTCCGAGGACGGCACCAGATGGAGTAATACAGATGAGGGCGATATAGAGGACTGGCTGAATGACATATATGATTATGTTCAGGATGAGTATCCCGATGCTGACTTTTCAGGCGAGATAGTGGACAGCGACAGTGATGATACACTGGTAGAGTTTGAATCATCGGGCAGCAAGCTCAAGGTCACGTTTAATAAGGTTGCTGATCCTGATGACCTGGAGTATTACCTGGACAAGAATCTGAGCGATGACCTTGACTGGTACAGTTCAGCATTTGGTAGTATGAAGGTGGACTTTGACGTTACAAGCAACAAGAGCAGGGAGAGGATATATATAACTGTCACTGTACCCGGTGAGTATCTTGACGAATGGGAAAGTGTTTATGATACCAAGGGTGCTGATAACTGGATAGATGACATAATTGACGCTGCTTATGACTATTTTGATGATAATTATGAGATCGTCGGTGAGATAGTAGACTCGGATGGCAATACCCTTGTAAACTTTGATGAGGATGGAGCTGACTGGTAAGAAAAGGCCTGGGGACTATTCCCAGGCCTTTTACATCTCATGTATGGCCTCTACGGGACAGTTATACATGGCCTGGCCTGCCAGGTCTTCAAACTCCGCCGGTATATCTGTATCAATGGCTAAGGCCATGGTGCCGTCCTCATTCCAGTGGAATACCTCTGGGCATGTATATATGCAGTCGCCGCAGCCTATGCAGCTTTCTTCATCTACATACAGTCTCATTTACAATTCCTCCTCTCGATTTCTGCTTTAATTATCCTGCTTTCTTATAAACCAGACTATGACAATACTCAAGTTTTGAGGTGATTTAAATCACAAAGAGACAAAAATTATTATTTTACACCTCATTGATATATAATAATTAATATAGTAAAAACAGAAGTGAGGTATATGGTATGGACATTCAGTACATAAGGCAGATGGAAGACCGGTTTTATAACAAGATTGATGAGGCTATGAGCGAGATACAGGATATGGACTATATTGACACAGTGGTTGGCATTCCTTTCTATAATGAAAAGGAAACCTTGAGGAATGTAATAAAGACAGCAGAGGAAGGTCTCAAAGGCTTTCCTGACATGAAAAAACTAATAGTATGCGCTGGAGATCCTGCAGGCAGGGAGGCACTGGAGGCCATAAAAGGGATTGACTGCGAGGTACCGTGCCTCTTTTTCCTTATGGAGTCCGGTATAAATGGTAGGGGTTTCAGCATAAGGGCTATAATGGAGATAGCAAAGAGGCTGGAGGCGGATGTTATCCTTCTTGAAGCAGACCTGAAAAGGGAAGGGAAATGGGGTTTTAAGCCCTCATGGCTGAAAAGGCTTATATATCCCCTCAATGAGGGGTATGATATGGTCTTTACGAGTTTTAGAAGGCATTACTTTGAAGATACCACCGGCGACCTCTTTGTAAAGCCAATCCTTGAGGCATTGTATGGATGTCAATTGAAGGACCCCTTGAGCGGAATATATGGAATTTCCCATGATATGGTGGAGGCATACTGCGCAGAGGCCGGGCATTGGTATGAATACACGGGTGGATACGGTATAGACCCGTGGATGGTAACCAGGGCAGTCATCTGGGACAAGAAATTATGTGAGGTGAGCCTCGGGGCGAAACTTACTCCCCCATCAACAGGAAAGAGGGCCTATGTTTTCAAAGAGGTGGCAAGGGCAATTTTTGAGTGTCTCAAGGACGATCAGGATTACTGGCTAAAATCACATATGATATTGAAGCGTCCTGACATATATGGGCTTGAAGACAGAGACAGGCCTATGGAGATATCCTGCCGCCTCACTGACTTTGTGCAGGCGTTTCAGTCAGGGTATGAGAGGTACAGGGTTATATATGAAAAGATACTCCCTGAAGGTTTAAAAAGGCAGATCGAAGAGGTATATAGCCTTCCGTATAAAAATTTCAGGTTTAATGAGGACCTATGGGCACAGATTATATATCAGTTTTTGCAGGTCTATTGTTTTAAGAGCAATGTACCCCAGGAGGATATACTGGATGCTTTTACCATTATGTACGAAGGGCGTATAGCCGGATATATAAAACAGGTGAGAGGGTTTCGCGATTATCTTATAGATATCAAAGGAATTGATATGGATGAGCTTACCTATAAAAAGACAGGGGACTATTATGCCTGTCAGGTGGAGACTCTTCTGTCTATGAAGGAAAGCTTTGTAAAGACCTGGATAGAGAAGACCATGGAGGTACAACCGGTCATAACACCACTTGACTATCTTGAATTTGTGCCGGGCGTGCCCATTGTATTGCCCAAGGAACTGAAAGGATTGGGCGGCAGTATCATAAGGACCAGTGAGGTGTTCAGGAGGGTTGAGAAAAAATATTCTAATGATTTTTATGATTTTGTACACAACATGTTAAAGATACCGGAGGGCTTATCTCCGTCGGATGTGTGCAATGGAGTAAAGGAATTTATGTTGCATCTTGAAGATGCTGTGAACAAGGTATTCCCGGGGGACCTATATTCCAGCAGCGGTGTTGCGGATGTGGTGAAGGGGATATTTAATCTATTGCCTCATGGCAAGGTCCTGATAGTAAGGCCAGAGATTTTGAGGAAACTGCTCTATGAGTTCCCCCCGTTAAATCTTATGCTCCGCGTGGGCTATAAGAATGTTACTGAACTATTAAACAACATGAACCCACGATATGCCTTGACTCTTGCCAATATAACGGAAGAGAGGCAGTATGTAGATAAGGTTACACTGTGGCTGGAGGATAACCTGAGGCCTGACAGCATGGAAGAGGTTGACATAGAACCTATCGTACTCAGCAGAGAAGTGATACCAGATATTCCAGATATGAGGGATATTACAATATTGAACAAGATAACGGGTATGATTGCTGTGAGCAGCCTGAGCAAGGGTATGGGTGGTGAATATCCCAAACTCAGGTATTTTACTCATATTGCAAAGAATATAGTGGAGGCGGAACACTATTCATACATATGGAAGTTATACGCCAGAGAACGCAGGGGCTTTGGCATCAAGGTGGCAAACTCTATCCTCGGGCACCACGGCAGGGACATATTTTCAGCTCACAATATGTTCGAAAACTGGCACCAGAGGGAGATGGTGGTCAGATTTAAAAGGCTGGCAGAGGGTCTTGAGTCAAAAGGAAACAAAGATGAGGCAAAAGCCTTTTATCTAATGGCAGAGGGATATGGGCTGTCGCTTACCTTGAATGATGGGACTTTTGTACCGTGCTCGGCATGGACATGGGCCAGTTACAGTTTCAGGGGTGGCAAAGGCATACCAACCCCACTTTCCCTGTATGTTGAGAGAGATTGGTTTAACAATGACCTTTTAGTAGAGATTTATAAGGAGATGGGCTACAGGCCCGGTGAGATACTCGAGGAGGTATACCAGCTTATTGGTGAAGGTAAGGAGAGTGACGACCTTATAAACATTATACTTGGTGTGAAGCCTCATGCCGATGCGGTAATGGTACAGGACGTGGAAAACTGGCCTGCAGCCGGTTACCTTTTACGCTATGACGGCAATCCCATTTTAAAACCCCTGCCGGACCACTGGTGGGAATCCAGGTATGTGCTGAACGCTGCAACCTTACGGATAAAGGACAGGGTATATATCCTATACAGGGCATTTGGGAAGGACAGCATATCCAGGATTGGCCTGGCCATATCCGATGGGTACAATATAGTGGAGAGGCTACCTGAACCAGTTTTCTACCCTAAAAATAGCACTGAGAAAGATGGCTGTGAGGACCCGCGCGCGGTAATCATAAACGATAAAATATATATGATGTACACCGCCTATGATGGAGTGGTGGCGCAGGTTGCTGCCGCCTCCATAAGCATAGATGATTTTTTAAACAGGGACTTTGACAGGTGGGAGAGACTTGGCCTGGCCTTTCCAAACCTCTGGGATAAGGATGCTATACTTTTCCCTGAAAAAATTAACGGCAAATATGTCATGTACCACAGGATAGAGCCCAGTATGTGGGTCTCATACTCAGACGAACTTAAGTTTCCATGGCCCAAGGATGGGCATAAAATAATAATCGGTCCACGGTCAGGAATGATGTGGGACTCACTGAAGATAGGTGCAGGAACCCAGCCGTTGAAGACCAGGTATGGATGGCTGCTTATATATCATGGGGTAGACGATAATCTAATATACAGGCTGGGCGTTATACTGGTAGACTTAAAAGACCCGGGAAGGCTGCTCTATCGTTCACCAAACCCAATCCTGTCGCCAGAGAAGGAGTACGAAACAGGTGACAGGTCTACGGCATGGGTGCCCAATGTGGTTTTCACCTGCGGCGCAGTGCCTGCCGAGGATAAGGAGATGCTGGACGCTGAAGATGAGATACTGGTATATTATGGAGCTGCAGATACCTACATTTGTGTAGCCCATGCAAAGGTTGGCGAGTTAATACCGGAGGAGGTCAGAAAAAGGATAGACAGATAACAGGGCAGTATATTTACTCCGATAGTACATCATGGAAGGCTGTTTCTGCGTCTTTTTGGGTGGGTACTGGAAAGTCCGATAATCTATGCTGCAGGCCTTGTCCACACAGCTCCGGGGCAACCACCTGCAGAGTATGTCAGGTGGTTTATACAGAGATAGATTCATAGATGAGACTGGGGTATAAATTCAAAAAGGGAGGGAACCTCCCTTTAAAATTTCAACGGTACAGCTTTTCTAAGTTCGTCCAGAATCTTTTCCAGGCCCTCCTCTGTCTTTGCCTCTGCCCTCAAAATCACCTCAGGACCTGTATTGGATGCTCTGGCTAAGCACCATCCGTCGTATATATACGCCCTCACCCCGTCTACATCCACAACGGAGCACCCTTTTTCAATGAAATATCTTTTGGCGTTTTCAACTATGGTGAATTTTTCTTTGTCGTCGCTCTCTGCCCTTATCTCCGGAGTAGACACATAGGAAGGAACATCCGAGAGCAGTTCTGACAGCTTTTTGCCGCTTTTTGAAATTATCCTCAAGAGCCTGCCTGCCGAATAAAGCGCATCATCAAACCCATAGTACTCGTCAGCAAAGAACATATGTCCTGACATCTCACCGGTGAAAGGCGAATCCAGTTCCCGCATCTTCGCCTTTATAAGGGAATGTCCTGTCTTATAGAAGAACGGCTTCCCTCCAAGGCGTTTAATTTCGTCTACAAGCGCTTCTGAGCACTTTACCTCCACAATACAGTCTATACCCGGATATTTTGGCAGGATCTCCCTCCAAAAGAGGGACATCATAGTATCGCCCCATATTATGTTTCCCTTATCGTCCACAACTCCTATCCGGTCGCCGTCTCCGTCAAAACCTATACCCAGGTCTGCTCCTGTCTTTAAGACAACGTCCCTCAATGCCTTGAGGTTTTCTTCTTTTACAGGGTCAGGGAAATGATTTGGGAAATTGGGGTCGGATTCAGAGTATATGGGTATAACATTGCATCCCCATAGTTCCAGTACCTGGGGGCCTATAATAGAAGTAGTGCCGTTTCCGCAGTCAACTGCCACCTTGAGTTTTCTTTCCAGTTTTATCTTTTCCTTCAGCATATCAGCATAGCCGAATATGGGATAGGAATAGCTTATATCTCCCCTGGGGGCATCCATAAAATCGTCGTTTTCAATCATGCGGCAGATATCCTGCAGGTCATCGCCATACAGGGTAGCCGGGCCAAAGCATACTTTAAACCCGTTATACTGAGGAGGGTTATGACTTGCTGTTATCATCAGTCCGGGGTTTACACTGTAAAGTATTCTGGAATAATAAAACATTGGGGTTGTTAAGAGCCCCACATTCAATACATTTGTGCCCGTACTTAAGAGACCATCTATAACTGCATCCATGAGGTCTAATGAAGAAGCCCTGTTGTCGTGCCCAACAAGGCATACATCCTCATTTCTCCTCTTGAGGTATGTCCCAAAGGCCTTTCCTATAAGATATGCTGTATTCCTGTTCAGTTCTTCAGGGACAACTCCCCTTATATCATACTGCCGGAATATAGTAGGGTTTATCTTTGCCATGTATTACCTCCTCCCTTTCTTTTAGTATCGCATTCATCATTTGATAAGTCAAGAGGAAGCTTACCAGCGCCTCTGCACCCTGATTAGGATTCAAGCCTTCTGGCACCAGGGCGTCATGACACCCTCCCGAATTTTCATTATATAGATTTAATCTGTTTATGTTTTTCCCCCAGTACCACTCATAGGAAAGGATTGCTTTTGACAGATACTCTCTCTTTCCCGTGGCAGTGTATCCTTCGAGGCAGGCCAAGGTAATTGATGCCGCATCCACAGGCTGCTGGTCAAATGGTGGTATAACACCGTTTCTCTGCCACCACCCCCTATTGCCTACAATGGACAGGTACCCGTTTTTAAAAAGCGAATCTGTTAAAAACCCCAGGGACTCCTCAGCAACATTAAGCGAGTTCCTGTCGCTGGAGATTTTATAGTAAGAGAATAAGGAGTGGGGCAATACTGCATTGCAGTAAGTAAGCCATTCCTCAAACCATTTCCAGGTATCGGTCCTGTTATCTGCATAGTTTTTCTTCAGATAGGAGGCCATGTCGCCTGCCACCTTATAGAGGTTGTCATAGCTATACCCGTTTGTTATCAAATATATCAGGCCGATAAGTGAGTATGCTACAGCCCTCAAGGACTTCATCCTTGATATTACAGGCAATGCCCTGCTTATTATGTCTTTTGACTGTTTCTTTATGCTATCATGAGTATCGTCACTGCATAGGACATAACAACACGCCAGAAATGCACGCCCTATGCTGTCTTCAGAATCAATGGTTGGAAGAAATGTATCAGCTACCTTGAGGTTGATAAAACTTCCGTCCGGACGCTGAGCACTTTTTATAAAGTCCAGATATGTTTTGGCGAATCCTGCATCATCGTCCTCCATATTAATAGCAACAAGGAGAGCCCTGGCGTTATCATCCACTGTATACCCGCTCTCCTTTAAAGGTTCATCATGCCTTGAAAACTGTATTATACCTGTTTTATCAGTCATCCTTCTAAGGTGCCTGTAAGACACTCCCATACCCATTCCCCCTCGCACTGTTTTGAATTACGAGTCCCATAAGATTTATATACTGTTTTGCCACACTGGTCCATGTCATGGTTTTGCCAAGCTTGGACGCCCTTTCCTCCAGGCTGTGTTTTAGCGTCGGATTATCTATTATGTTCTCTATAAGTGTGGCAAGTTCCATATAGTTATTGCTGCTCTTTGCTATAAGGCCCCTGCCATTACCAAGTATCTCCAGGGCATACTCGTAAGGGGTTGACACTATAGCTCTTCCACAACCCACAGCATAGGTTAATGTACCGCTAACGGCCTGGTTTTTATCAGGATAAGGGGTCATATACACATCTGTCATATACAGATAGTCACCAAGTTCGTCCAGGGATAGATAGTGATTGACAAATTGGACATTATCTGTCAGGTGCATATGCTCAACCAGGTCTATCAGCGACTCTCTGTATGTCTCACCGAACTTTTTAACCAGGGAAGGATGGGTTTCACCCAGTACAAGATATAGTATTTCGGGATGTCTTGATGCCACTTCCCCTATAGCTTTGATGCCATTTTCGATACCCTTGCCAGGCCCTATAAGACCGAAAGTGGAAACTATAGTCCTTTTGCTGTATCCATACATCGATTTTAACTGCTCTCTGTTTTTCTGCTTAAAACTGGGAACACCGTGGGGTATTACATAAATTTTGTCTTTAGGGACTCCATAGATATCCTCCAAGAGGCTTGCTGACCTTCCAGTCATACAGGCAACAGCGGCTGCTGCGCTGCCGAGTCCCCTGAGTATCCATTTCTGTCTAAAGTTAGGGGATGGCAGAACAGTATGTGTGGTGAGGATAAAAGGCTTTCTCAGGTGGGCAGCAAAGTCCAGGACATATTTCCCATCAAGCCCACCAAATATCCCATACTCGTGTTCCACTATTACCACATCTATAAAGGAATCGTTCACGAAATGAGCAGCCTTGATGAACTCATCCCTCTCATCTTGATTAATTTCGAATATAACCTCAGGTGGGTAGTTATAACTGGCTCCGCTATCTGTGATGGCAAGTAGTTTCACATTTTTGCCCATCTTGACGAAATTGTCTCTCAAGTCCTTTGAAAATGATGCAATGCCGCATTCTCTTGGTGGATAAGTGCTTAAAATGGCTATATTCATTTGCATCCCTTCCTTTTTAATACGCAATCACACCATAAGACACGTCTTTGTTATCTCCAATGGTACAGTTGATACCTATGATGGTATTGCTCAATTTTGAACCACTGCCTATCTTACACCCTTCCCATATGATCGAATTCCTTATATAGCTACCCGGCCCGATCTCAATATTGTTGCCGATAACAGCCCTGGGACCTATTATCACATCATTGCCTATATAACAGTTATCCCCAATCGCTATTGGGGGAATCAATTTTGCTGTGGGGCTTATATAGGAGTTTTTACCTATAACTATGCGGTTTTTATAATCCATCTCTATAAATGGATAAGTAAACAGACCATCCAGTATGCTGTTGTGCAGCTCCAAATACTTATGCGGCGTACCTATGTCAATCCAGTAGTTGTTATTTTTATATGCGTACATCTTAACGCCAGCCGATAATAGGCCTGGATAAACCTCTTTTTCTACAGAAACCTCACGTCCCGCAGGTATAAAATCAAGGACATCCCTCTCAAACACGTATATACCAGCATTGATAAAGTTTGTAGTTATCTCTTCAGGCCTTGGTTTTTCCTTAAATGCAGTTATCCGGCCATCATTGTCCGTTTCCACAAGACCGTATGCACTTGGATTATCAACCCTGGTAAGGGCAATGGTCACCCTTGCTCCTGATGCCATATGATAGTCTATCAGATCTCTAAGGTTGATGTCGGTAATTATATCGGAGTTGAATATCAGGAATGTATCATCCAAATACCTCTCTGCATTCTTTATAGCTCCGCCTGTACCCAGCGGGCTCTCCTCAATACAATAGTATATCTTTACACCAAATCTACTGCCGTCTTTAAAGTAATTCATGATCTGTTCAGGCTGATAGCACAGACTCATGACTATCTCATCTATGCCATAGCCTTTAATATAGTTTATGGTTCTCTCCAAAAGAGGCTTGTTGAGTACTGGGACCATTGGCTTTGGTATGGAATGAGTAAGAGGATACAGCCTGGTACCCTTTCCTCCGGCAAGTAAGAGTGCCTTCATTAAACCACCTCCTTGAAAAATTATCCAATTTACAACTCTATTGTATACATGAGTGTGTCTGTTTGTCAAACCTGATTTTTGTCCCTTTTTGTACAAAAATGCGTAATATTATTGTATATATCATTGTGATATATATTTTTTTAAACAAATTAGTATATATCATTTAAATATACTGTTGTTTACTAATAATCTACGTGCACACTTATTATTATATTTAATGTCCCTGTTCTTTATACCTTATAACAGGACTCTTTGCTATTCAGTTAAATTGTCTTGTAATCAAAATTTAATATTCCGTTAACCATTTTTTAACCGAATTACCATCAGGCCTGTGGTATAATCAAATTACAATTGGCAGAAAGGGGTCTGTATGAAAAGATATATCTCTGAAGTTTTTATTTTGTTTGTTTTTATTTTCGTTATGGCGTTGCCAGAAAGCGCATGGGGTGCTGGAAAAACTTATGTACCTGTCCTCATGTATCACAATATAATAGATGGCGCAATAAAGCCCTCGGAGGCCGGTGTGACAGTCAACTATGAAAGGTTCATGGAGCAGATGGAGTATTTAAAGCTGGCAGGTTACAATACCATAAGTGTGGATGATTATATAGGTTTTATGGAGGGAAACAAACCGTTGCCTCCGAACCCGATAATGATAACCTTTGATGATGGTTACGAGAGCAATTATAAATATGCCTATCCAATTTTAAAGAAACTGGGTATGAGGGCTGTTATAAACGTGATTGTATCAGAGACGAAAGGGGAGCCCAACTATCATTATTGGGACCCGACCCATCTCACTTGGGAAGAGATGAAAGAGATAAGTGATTCCGGTGTGATTGATATTGAGAGTCATACCTATGACCTTCACTACTATGCCTCAAATGGCAAAAAAAAGATACCGGCAGCTTCAGGCCAGATAGAGATTAATGGAAAGCTGGAGAGCTTTGATGAGTACACCACAAGGGTAAAGAATGACTTTAAAAAATCAAAGGATATGATTGAAAAAAATGTGGGGAAGAGGGTGAAGGTGCTGTCATATCCCTATGGTGTTGGCAACAGCACCACTAAGAAACTGGCAAGAGAGGTGGGTTACGAGGCCATGTTTACCATAAAGGAAGGGGTGATGAGGCAGGGCGACGACATCATGTCCGGCAAAAGGATTAAGGTAAAGGGCACTGAAACTGGTTTTGACATTGTAAGGAATATTTACAGGGCTGCCGGAGTTAAAGGAAATGTACCTTTTTATGACCTTGAAAAACACTGGGCCAGCAACGATATAATGGAGATGATGCTAAAGGGGTACATGAAAGGGTACCCCGATAAGACATTCAGACCAGATAGTCCTGTCACCAGAGCAGAGATGGCTACTATGGTTTCCTCTGTTTTTGGCCTCAAGCCTGATGGTAAGGCTCTGCCGTTTAATGATGTGATGAAAAACGCATGGTATTATGTGCCTGTCAGTTCCTGCTACGCTGATGGTATAATAGGTTTTTATGGTAACAGTTTTGGGCCGGATATAAAGGCCACACGCGAGGAGGTAGTATCTGTACTTTCACCATTTATAAAAAGTGGACAGTCTGCAGACCTCTCCATATATAAGGATACTGATGAGATTTCACCATTTGCTGTCCATGCTATGGAGAAGGCTGTTGCTGCAGGTATAATCAAAGGGAAAGGAGAGGGGCGTCTCTCACCGAAGGACGATGTAACCAGGGCAGAGCTTGCTGTTATGATTGAGAGGGTATTAAACCAGCAAAGTTATGATAACAGGCAGTCTCTTTGGGAATAATGTACAGCTCAGGTGGAATGCGGCGGCAAATACTAGGATGCCGTAACAAGTGGCCAGGCAAATGGATACGGTTATCATGCTGATATGTAGTTAATTATTGATGTGACCTGCAGGGATTATGGTATAATGTTGGTAGGAAAGAGAGCACAGGGAGGGAAGATCTTTCAAAAGAATCGATCAGTGGATTTTTGAATTACTTTATGTCTTGTCTGCCTACTTTCATCAGCGAAAAGCTTGTATTATGTTCCTGCGAAAGCTGTGACAATATTATAATAATTAATTACATATGTGAGGGTTAAAACATGAGCAAAGAATCAAAGATTCCAACGAAAAAGCGTATCATCGAGACTGCTATAGAACTTTTTCGTAAAAATGGTTATGACAAGGTAACAATAAAGGACATTTGTGAAAAGAGCGGTATTTCTAAAAGCACTTTTTATTATTATTTTGATTCAAAGGATTCGATAATAGCTGATTTTAAATTTTACTCCGATGTATATGTTGAAGAGAATTTTAACAAACTCATTACTTCATCTAATTATGTCGAGCAACTCTGGAATTTTTATGAGATGTATTCAAAACCCACCTATGAGGCAGGAGTTGAAATATCAAAGCAAATTTTTATCTCCAATTTACATGAAGACCATCATTTTTTTGCACCAGGTGATATTAAGCTGTGGGAGACAGAAAAACTACTAATCCAAAAAGCCCAGCAAAGTGGACAAATATTAAATACTGCAAGCCCCGAGAAACTGGCCGAAAGCTTAATTTTTGCAATGGAAGGTGTTGTCTTAGTTTGGTGTATAAAAAATGGTGACTTTGACCTTTTTGCAAGAATCAAACAGGTTTTTGAGACTATACTTATGGTAAAACCAGGTTATTTCTAAGATTGATGAACTTAATTTTTCTCAAGTTTGAAAGTAGAAACCTGGGAACATGCTATTTTAACCATTCCTGTCTTTAAAGAATGAAAGTTGTCCCCGGGTTTCCTTTTTCTTAACTGTAAAGCAGTCATCAATTTCTGCTTTCGCATTGATATTCCTTGGTAGTTTCAATTTAAACTTTTTAAAAAATCAGCTTCCAGGAAGCTGATTTTTTATTTTAATGAAAACTTCCTCACGCAAAAAGCCCTTTAAATAACGCTGTTGACAAAAATATAACACGGTCGTATTATATATACTGTAGTACAAAATATTTTATACTATAGTACGATTTTATATGAAGGGAGTCTGATAGTCTGATATAATCGTTCTTTCGCAGGATTTCGTTTTTTCATAGATAATCTATGATACCCTACGTATCTTCTTTCTTGTTATCTGCATAGAGTTGTGGTCTAAGTTAGTATATGAAAGTTATCATAAGTATTTTTTAGGAGGGCTATTATTATGAATACGTTATTTGATGAAATTAAAATCGGTAATATGGTGTTAAAAAACAGAATAGTCATGACACCTATGGGATTTCCGGCAACAGATTTGGATTGCGGTGTATCTCAAAGAGAAATGGATTACTATGTCGAAAGAGCTAAAGGTGGTTTCGGTCTAATATTTCTGCCGTGTCATGTTGTTACTGACAAATATGAAACTGTTGCTTGTGTTAATCTGCTAACAAAATTCACTCACTCTGTCAGGCTTGCGACTGCAATAGAAAAAATCCATCACTACGGCGCCAAAGTTTGTATTCAGCTTTCTATGGGCATGGGACGTGTATCTTTAATCGATCCATTTACTGCTCCATATTCATCCAGCGCTATACCCTCATTCTGGTTTAAAGACCTCATTTGTAAGCCTTTATCCAAGGAGCAGATAAAAGATATTGTTAAGAGTTTTGGCTATGCAGCATTTTTGGCCAAACGAGCCGGTGCAGACGCCGTAGAGATACATGCATACGGCGGGTATTTAATTGACCAATTTATTACTTCAATCTGGAATAAGAGGACAGATGAATATGGCGGCAGTTTAGAAAATAGGCTGCGCATTGTATTTGAACTAAGAGATGAGATATGGAAAAACTGTGGAAAAGATTTTCCAATTTCAATTAAATTTACACCTGTTCATGGTTTTGAAGGTGGTAGGACTTTAGAAGAAGGTCTTGAAATAGCCAAAATTTTTGACAACAGTGGATTTTCATTACTCCATGTTGACTTCGGCTCTTATGAATGCCAAAACAAAAGTGTAACCACAGTATATGAAAAAGAAGGTCTTCAGTTACATATAGCTGAAGCGTTGAAGAAGGCTGGTATTAAGACACCTATACTTGGGCAAGGTAAACTCGGTCGTCCGGAATTTGCTAAAGAAGTTATAGAAAAAGGAATTATTGACTTACTTGGTCTTGGCCATACATCCATTGCAGAACCATACTGGCCTAATAAAGTAAAAGACGGAAAACTTGATGATGTGAGGCCATGCATAGGATGCAATGAATGTGTTCTAAGAGCATCTAATGCAAGACCCCTTTCCTGTACAGTCAATCCATATGCAGGCTTTGAAAAAGATTATGTTCTTACTCCTGCCAAAGACAAGAAATCCATACTTATTGTGGGCGGTGGGCCTGGAGGCATAATGGCTGCTCTAACGGCGGATCAGCGTGGTTTTGATGTAGAGCTGTGGGAAAAGAATAGTGAACTTGGCGGTGCGTTGTTGGCAGCAGGAGCGCCAGAATTTAAGCGTGATGTAGCAAGGTATGTATCGTATTTGAAAGCACAAATAGCTAAGAGCAATGTAAAAGTTATCTTGAACAAAGAAGCTACTTCTGAGGAAATACTGGCAAGAAAACCGGATGTAGTGATTTTGGCTGGCGGTGCAGAACCTATAGTACCTAATATTCCTGGTATTAATAGTGACAGGGTGATTTTAGCAAATGATTTGCTCAGAAACAAAAATATCGACGGCGAAAAGATTGTTGTGGTCGGTGGCGGCCTGGTTGGCTGTGAGGCTGCTTTAATGCTAGACAATATGGGCAAAAAAGTCACGATTGTAGAGATGTTAGATAAACTATTGGCAACAGCGGTACATGCATACCAAAACCATATATCTATTACAGAAATGCTAAATGCCAGCAATATTCAACAAATGACTAAAACTTCTCTCAAATCTATTGATGCAGGCAGCGTCACAGTTGAAAAAGATGGAAGAGAAATCGCCATTGAATGTGATAGAGTCGTTTTGGCTATTGGTTACAAGCCGAACTTAAAGCTAAAGGAAGCGTTAGAGGGAAAGATAGAGAAAGTATTTACAATAGGTGACAATGTAAAAGCTGGTAAAATTATCGATGCTACACATCAAGGTTTCCATATAATTCGCCTTCTGGAAGAATTGTAAAATTCGGAAGCAATTTTTATTAAAAATATGAAGCCCTGGGGCTGCTGGCTCAGAGTAAGTTAAAACTTCATAAAAAATTTCGGATTGATATAAATATAAAGGTTGAAGTTAATAAGAATATAATTTCATTTTTAAACGATAAAAATAAAAGCCCTTTTGGGCTTTTATTTTTCTTATGATGCGGAGAGCGGTAATCGAACCAGAACGGTTTCTGCAATTTCTTTATATTGTATACTTTTTTCCTAATGTTAACTTAGTCAGCTACCATGCCTCCGTCAACAGGCAAAGCAATACCCGTAATTGCTGCAGCTTTTTCTGAGCAAAGAAATACACAAGCTGCCGCTACTTCATCCTGACCAATGAATCTTCCAATGGGAACATCTACAAGATATTGATCTCCAAAATGCGGGTCCTTCTCCAAAGCCTTTTTCATCCCGATAGATAACATCGGCCCAGGACAGACACAGTTAATCCTAACACCTTGTGCGGCAAAATCTAAAGCAGCGGCCTTTGTCATCCCAACAACAGCAAATTTTGCAGCGTTATATAAACCTTGCTTGCGCTGACCGACAAGACCTCCAGCAGATGCCATATTGACAATAGATCCACCACCGGATTTTATCATAGCGGGTATTTGATATTTCATTCCTAAATATGTACTCCGTGTACAGATATAAAACATTTTATCGAAATTTTCTGCAGGCACCTGTGTGATGTCGGTAAAATCCGTATTTGTACCTACAATATTAATAGCAAAATTGAGTCCACCATATGTTTCAACAGCAAAGTTGACAGCAGCTTTAATATCCTCTTCACTGGTTACATCACATTTAATGAAATAAGCTTCACCACCGACTGCCTTTACTATATTTACGGTTTCCTGCCCTGCTTCTTCACTGATGTCTGCTACCACTACTTTGACACCTTCTTGTGCAAACATAGTAGAAGTTATTCTTCCTGACCCGCCGCCTCCACCAATGACAAGAGCTACTTTGCCTTGCATACCGTAATCCATAATTATTTTCCTCCTTCATCTCTTTCACAGATTTCAATGCACTTGAATACACCCGGTCTTCTGTTTGGATGTTGTCCTGATTTCAGCAAAAAATGTTTTGTACTGTTTTACTAATAGTTTATTACTATAGTACTAAATTAATAGTACTACATTTCAAATTGAATGTCAAGCAGTTTTGTGTAAATTCAAAACTGAAATACGAAAGTTATTTTTTCAGAAATTCTACCTATATAGCCCCCTAAAATAGCTAAGCAATCTACTGCCTGACTTTGGAGAAGACCTTGCCATAGACAGCAAAGCAATACAATCTTTTGCAACCTATCCCAACAAAAATAAAGAAGAAGGCGGCAGAAGAGATATAGATGCAGACAAAGGCTATGATGGCATTAAACTCATAAAAGGACTCTATGACGGCTATGACATAAAACCTATTTATAGACATAAGGGACATGTGGAAAGACCCTGATAAAACCAGGCATTTAAATGACAAATGTGAAAATGCCGTCTACGACTATAGAGGGAATGCGTACTGTTACTGCCTTGGTATCAATACCAAAAGAGAAATGGCATCAGGAGGATTTGAAAAAAGATAGAAAAAAGTCCAGCATAAAAAATACTTGCATGAATGGAAAACTCATGTTATAATATCAATCGTCAGTTGAATTGCGGGATTGTGTAATGGTAGCACGCATGACTCTGGATCATGCTGTCTAGGTTCGAATCCTAGTCCCGCAGCCATTTGTGGCCCCCTGGTCTAGCGGCCTAGGACGCCGCCCTCTCACGGCGGTAACAGGGGTTCGAATCCCCTGGGGGCTACCATTTACATAAGAAAATATTTATTGTGTTTAAGAGGCAGGTTTTTACCTGCCTCTTAGTTGTTTTGTGGACACTTTTTAAGCACTGCACATCTTTGCCCACTCCCTGCGCTACCTTAATTCATACTAAATTACATGGAATTAAAATGCTTAATTCCTATTGATTTACTATGAATTTAGTGTTAAAATAGGCATATAATTCACAGTAAATTAGTATGAATTAGGAGGATGAAGATGGATGTGGTGGGATATTTCAACAAAGTGGCGTATAAGTGGGACAGAATGAGGAAGGGATATTTTGGCGACGAACTGAGAGAGCTTTTGTTACAGGAGATAGATGGTTTTCCAGGCCTTATAGTGGATATTGGATGCGGTACTGGATTTTTGACTATAGAACTGGCAAGGAATGCGGGTTGGGTCCTTGGTATAGACCCAACGGAGAAGATGATGAATGAGGCTAAGAAAAATGCCTCTGCTGCAGGAGTAAACAATATAACATTTATAAAGGCTGCCATGGAAGAGATACCACTCCTTTCTGATTCGGCTGACATGATTTTTGCCAATATGGTGCTTCACCATGTGGGCAAGCCGCCAACCGGTTTGAGAGAGGTCAGGAGGGTATTAAAGCCTGGTGGCAAACTCGTGCTCAGTGATGTGGAGGAACACCATAAGTCCTGGGCCAGGGATGAGATGGCTGACGTATGGCTGGGTTTTGGGCTTGATACTATAAGAGAGTGGCTTGGAGAGGCAGGATTTACAGAATATGAGGTGTCATATTCCGGGTTTAATGCGAGGGCAGTTTCAAGGTCAGGCGACATATGCGAGCCCGCAATATTTATAGCAAAAGCAATAAAGTGAGGAGGCTTATAATGGGTATAAATACAAGGCTGATTCATGGCGGTATATCATGGGATAAACAGACAGGGGCAGTCAACATACCAATCTATCAGACATCAACCTTTAAACAAAAGAGTCTTGGCGAAACGTACGGATACGAGTATTCCAGAACGGGAAACCCGACACGGGAGGCGCTGGAGTCTCTGATAGCAGAACTGGAGGGCGGCCTGGCCGGTTTTGCCTTTTCCTCAGGCATGGCCGCAATATCCTCTGTCTTTATGCTGTTTAACTCTGGGGATAAGATAGTCCTGCCAGACAACATATATGGTGGCACATACAGGGTAATGGAGAATGTATTTAAAAGGTTTGGGCTGAGAGCAGTATACATTGATACCACAAAAATAGAAGAGGTAGAGAAAGCCTTTGAGGGTAAAGCCAGGGCTATCTTCATTGAGACGCCCACGAACCCCCTTATGGACGTTACGGACATAAGGAGAGTGGCGGAGGTCGCAAAAAGGGCGGGAGGTTTAACCATTGTGGACAACACCTTTATGACGCCTTACCTGCAAAGGCCTATAGAGCTAGGGGCTGATATAGTGGTACACTCCGCCACAAAGTACCTGGGAGGACACTCTGATGTGGTGGCAGGCCTGGCCGTAACAGCCACCGAAGAACTAAAGGAAAGGCTGCATTTTATCCAGAACTCCGTCGGTGCTGTACTGGGTCCTCAGGACAGCTACTACATCATAAGGGGCGTAAAGACCTTAGGTGTCAGGATGGACAGACATGAGGAAAACGCCATGAAGGTAGCAAAATGGCTTAGAACTCAGGAAGGGATAGAAAAGGTCTATTACCCGGGTCTTCCCGACCACCCCGGACACAAGATAATGAAAGGCCAGGCCGACGGCTTTGGCGGTATACTCTCATTCAGGACATCAACTCCACAACTGGCCTTAAAGATATTAAACGGGGTCAGACTCATCACCCTGGGAGAGAGCCTGGGAGGGGTAGAGAGCCTGATATGCCAGCCTGCCACCATGACCCATGCATCATTCCCAGAGGACATTAGAGGCAGACTGGGCATAGACGACTGCCTTGTCAGGCTGTCGGTAGGCATTGAGGATGCGGACGATATAATAGAAGACCTCAGGACGGCAATGGGGGGTTAGGGGATGGGTTACTATAACGATATAAGGGAGATAATAGGCAAGACACCGCTTCTAAAACTGAATCACCTTGATATCCCACATGGAGTAAACATATTTGCCAAGCTGGAGTACCTCAACCCCGGTGGAAGCGTAAAGGACAGGACCTGTCTCTATATAATAAAAGAGGCAGAGGAAGAGGGCCTCATAAGGCCTGGCTCCACTATCATAGAACCTACGGCCGGCAATACCGGGATAGGTTTAGCTATGGCCTGCCTCAATAAAGATTACAGACTGATACTGGTGGTGCCGACCAAGTTTTCTGTAGAGAAACAGCAGCTAATGAGGGCACTGGGGGCAGAGATAATAAATACACCAAGGGAGGACGGGATGATGGGGGCACTAAAAAAGGCAGAGGAACTGGCAGCGCAAATACCGGCTTCATTTATACCCAACCAGTTTGCAAACCCTGCCAATCCGAAGGCCCACTACGAGACCACAGGCCCGGAGATATGGGATGACCTTGATGGGGATATAGATGCCGTGGTAATGGGCGCTGGTACGGGAGGCACATTCACAGGGGTAATGAGATATCTAAAGGAGAGAAGACCGGAGATCAAAGGGGTTTTGGCCGACCCTGTGGGCTCCATAATAGGCGGCGGTGATATTAAAGGCTGCTATAAGATAGAAGGGATAGGCAATGACTTTATACCTGAAACCATGGATATAAGCCTTATAGACCATGTGGAAAAAATCTGCGATGAAGAGGCCTTTGCCATGGTGAGTGAGCTGGCACGAAAAGAGGGACTCACTGTTGGTTCCTCGTCGGGTGCCAATGTGTGTGCGGCATTAAAGTATGCTAAAATAGAAGGCAGGGGGAATATAGTCGTGATACTGCCCGACAGGAGCGACAGATACTTCTCCGAGGGCATATATGGATTGGAGGGATAACATGGCAAGAGTGGAGAGTTTTGAACTGGACCATACAAAGGTAAAGGCGCCATATGTCCGCCTTGCTGCCGTGGAAGAAGGAGAAAAGGGTGACAAGGTTGCAAAATACGACATAAGGTTTATTACGCCCAACACAGGAGCTATGTCCACAGGTGGGATGCATACATTAGAACACCTCTTGGCAGGATACTTCAGGGATGAACTGGATGGGGTCATAGATGTATCACCCATGGGATGCAGGACAGGCTTTTACCTCATAAAATTCGGCGTCTCATCACTGGAGGATATAAAAAGAGCTTTTGAAAACTCACTTAAGAAGGTGCTGGAGACAGAGGAGGTCCCCGCTGCCAATGAGAGGCAGTGCGGCAACTACAAAGACCATTCTCTTGAGGACGCCAGACAGCACGCAAAGAGAGTCCTTGATGAGGGGATAGGTATTGTGTGAAAACATGATAATATATTGACGATAAATAAAATGAGTGGTACAATTAATATAATGAAAACTGAAGAAAATACCTTCAGGGCAGGGTGAAATTCCCGACCGGCGGTAAAGCCCGCGAGCCGTAAGGCAGATCCGTTGTAACTACGGGGCCGACAGTATAGTCTGGATGGAAGAAGGGTAGATGCAGTGTGTCTATCTGTGTATGCAGGTATGCTCTGGAGTATTTTTCCAGAGCTTTTTATTTTATACGTAAAGGAGGCCAGGCCATGGATGAAGTATTCATGAAGAGGGCGTTGGAGCTTGCCTTAGAAGGTGCCGGCAGGGCCAATCCCAATCCCCTTGTAGGCGCTGTTATAGTAAAGGATGGCGAAATTGTTGGGGAGGGATACCATAAGATTTATGGAGATGCTCATGCCGAGGTGAACGCTATAAAGGCCGCAGGAAGGAGGGCAGAGGGCGCCACGCTGTATGTAAATCTCGAGCCATGCTGCCACTATGGCAAGACGCCGCCCTGCACCGAGGTTTTAATAGACGCCTCTATCAAAAGGGTGGTGGTTGCCATGAGGGATCCAAACCCGCTGGTAGATGGCGAGGGTATAGCAAGGCTCAAAGAGGCAGGTATAGAGGTTAGCTGTGGTGTGCTGGAAGGGGAGGCAAAGGCGCTGAACGAGATATATATAAAGTTTATAACGACACACCTGCCTTTTGTTATATTAAAGGCAGCCATGAGTTTAGACGGCAAGATTTGCACATCTGAAGGAGACTCTAAATGGATAAGCTCGGAGACATCCAGGGCTTATGTCCATTCTATAAGAAACAGGGTTTCAGCTGTAATGGTGGGGCTAAACACTGTGATTGCTGATAATCCACATCTGACCACCAGGATCAAGAACGGGAGAGATGCCAGGCCTGTAATAGTAGATTCTCTGGCTTCCATCCCCATATCAGCCAATGTGCTGTCAGGCAACAGGCCCATAGTGGTTGTTACAGAGAGGGCCCCTATTGAAAGGGTGAGTACCCTTAAGGATAAAGGGGCAGAGGTCATCTATACAGGAGAGGACGAAAATGGCATGGTAGACCTGAATGAGCTTATGTATAAACTGGGTGATATGGGCATAGACAGTATCCTCCTTGAAGGAGGGGGAAGCCTCAATTGGAGCGCCGTAAAGAAGGGTATAGTGGATAAGTTCTTGTTCTTTGTAGCCCCCGTGATTATTGGAGGAGCATCTGCCCTAACACCGGTTGAAGGAGAAGGATTTAAGACGGTATCAGGGGCATTAAGACTTAAAAGGCTAAGCCTTAAAAGCTTAAGTGATGACATCTTAATTGAAGGGTATCCTGAAAGAAGGTGATTGGCTGTGTTTACTGGAATTGTTGAAGAGATGGGTAGGGTAAGGCACCTAAATCGCACAGGCGGAGGTATATCTCTGGCAGTAGAGTGCGAGAAAATCCTTCAGGGGATGGCCGTAGGCGATAGTATAGCCGTAAACGGCATATGCCTCACTGCTACAGGAGTAATGGGGAACCATTTTACCGCCGATGTTATGCCTGAGAGTATCCTGAGGTCCTCACTCAAGAACATCCGCATAGGTGACCACGTAAACCTTGAGAGAGCTCTGCCTGCAGATGGAAGGTTTGGCGGACATATTGTGGCAGGACATGTAGATGGTACAGGGACTATAGCCTCTATCAGGAATGAAGGGAATTCAAGGAGGATATGTATAAGGGCTGATAATTCAATTCTAATGTATATAGTGGAGAAGGGTTCTGTAGCTTTAGATGGGGTAAGCCTCACTGTCTCTATGGTCTTTGAGGACACCTTTGAGGTATCTGTCATCCCTCATACCCTGTCGTCTACCACCATAGGTAAAAAAAGGGTTGGAGACATGGTGAACATAGAGTGTGACGTGATTGGGAAATATATAAGGAAGTTTTTGGCTGGAGAAAAAGGGAATGGCCTTGCTGAAAAGCTTAAAGAAAACGGCTATATTTGAGGAGGGATATAAATGTTAAATTCTATAGAAGAAGTCATAGAAGACATCAGAAACGGCAAAATGGTTATAGTCGTGGACAATGAGGACAGAGAAAATGAGGGTGATATCGTAGCTGCGGCAGAGATGGTGACACCCGAGGTCATAAACTTCATGGCAGGATATGGACGCGGACTGATATGTGTGTCCATCCCTTCATACAGGGCAAGGGAGCTTATGCTTTCACCTATGGTCCAGAAAAATAGCGACAGCCATGAGACTGCTTTTACAATCTCTGTGGACGCCAGGGAAACCTCTACAGGTATTTCGGCATATGAAAGGGCAAAGACTATAAAAAAATTGATATCGCCAGATGCCGTGCCTGAAGACTTTAACCGGCCTGGCCACGTCTTTCCGCTTATCGCAAGGGATGGCGGGGTTTTGGAAAGGCCAGGCCATACCGAAGCCTCCTCTGACCTTGCCCGTCTTGCCGGCCTCTATCCCGCAGGTGTCATATGCGAGATAATGAATGATGACGGCACCATGGCGCGCCTGCCGCAGCTCATTGAATTTGCAAAAAGACATGACCTTAAGATAACATCTGTGGAAAAGCTTATAGAATACAGGCTTAAAGCGAATAATGGTATGCAGATGAGTGTAAAGACACATCTTCCCACAGCCTATGGAGACTTTACACTTGTGGCCTATCCTGATTCCAACTCGAGTGAGCCCCATATAGTGCTGCTCATGGGTGATGTATCAGGGGATAAGGCCAGGCCAGTTCTTACAAGGATACATTCAGAGTGTATGACCGGTGATGTATTTGGGTCTTTAAGATGCGACTGCGGCAGCCAGCTTCACAGGGCTCTCCGGATGATAGCCCGTGAAGGGCGGGGCATCCTCATATATATGAGGCAGGAAGGCAGGGGTATAGGACTCATGAATAAACTAAAGGCCTATAGACTTCAGGATGAGGGTTACGATACTGTAGATGCCAACCTTCAACTGGGATTTCCGCCAGACCTCAGGGACTACAGGACAGCAGCAGCTATATTGAAGGACCTCGGTATAAACAGCATTAGGCTTCTTACAAATAACCCCGATAAGATTTCGGACATTGAAAAATATGGTATTCATGTAGCAGAAAGAGTTCCATTGATAACCGGCAGGAATAACATAAACAGCCAGTACCTCAACACAAAGAGGGAAAAAATGGGCCATATGATATAGAGGAGGAATAATTTATGAATGTATACGAAGGCAAACTGATTGGAAGCGGTCTTAAGTTCTCCATAGTGGTCTCCAGGTTTAACGAGTTTATAACCTCAAAGCTTTTGGAGGGCTGCCTTGATGCCCTCAGAAGGCATGGGGTTGAGGATGAAAACATAGATATTGTCTGGGTACCTGGTGCCTTTGAAATACCCCTTGCTGCTAAGAAACTGGCCGGAGCTCACAGATACGATGCAGTCATATGCCTTGGATCTGTGATAAGGGGTGCCACACCACACTTTGACTATGTGGCAGCAGAGGTCTCAAAGGGTGTGGCCCATGTCTCACTGGAATCAGGTGTTCCCACCATATTCGGCGTGCTCACTACAGACACAATTGAGCAGGCAATAGAAAGATCCGGTACAAAGAGCGGCAATAAGGGGTACGACGCAGCAATGACAGCCATAGAGATGGCAAATCTGAACCATTCCTTAGATGAAGATATAATTTGAAAACAGGAGGCTTAAGCCTCCTATTCTTTATGCAAAGGTGTACTACCCCACCTTAAAGGCCTTCTCCTTGCAGTTTACCGCTGAAGGAGCAGGTCCTAATTGGCCCTGCTCTCGCTGTCATAAGTCATCTCCATCTCTATCTGTGCAGATTTTCTGGCTATATCAGTCCTGGTTATGATTCCCTTATCAATAAGGGTCTCTATGATACTTATTATGGCTAAGGTGTTCTTATAATCTATCTCTTTAAGCCTTGCCATTTGAGCATATATATCCAATTCTTTCACAGTAAACGCCTCCTTTTAAGTAATTATTTCCAGTATAAAGCTGCTTTATTCAAATAACTTTTATTTATAAAGAAGGGTTTTCCGGCAGAATGTCGAAATATATGTACAAATAATATTTTTGGAGGTGTATATCTATGGCATAGGAAAGAGAACTGGGAGTACTTAAGTTCGGTATGGCCATGGAGAATCAGGGCCTGGCCTTTTACATGGACTTTCTACCAAAGGTAAAAGACTCCGGCACAAAAGCACTTTTCGAAGCACTGGTCAAGATGGAAAAAGACCATTATGACTATTTAAGCGAGCAGTATCAAAACCTCTCCCGCGGTAAGGAGGTAGAAGACATAAAAGAAGAGTATGAATCCCCTGAAATATTCGTTGCAAGGATGGAACAGCAGGACGTATCACCAGAGGAGCCGTCTTTGGAGGAGCTTTCTACCCTGCGTATGGCGGTACTCATAGAGGACAACTTTATGAACTTCTATCAAAAGGCCGCTGCAGACGAAGAAGAACGCAGTGTAAAGAAACTCTTAAGCAATCTGGCGCAATGGGAGAAGAGCCACAAGGATGCACTTGGTGCCCGATATAAAAAGCTTATGGAAAAGTCTAATCTCTACAACCTTGGAGATATGAGCAGGTACCTTATGCTATAATTAATCTTGCATTTATGGATAAACTATACTATAATCTATAACAAAGCGATGAAGGAAAATAGTAGCCCCTGAACACTTGAAGAGAGTCGGCGGGTGGTGCGAGCCGGCAGGATAGGGGGTGAATCCATTCCGGAGCTGCGGGCTGAAACAGCAGTAAGCCTTGCCGGGAAGACCGTTATGCAGTTGAGCCGGGCTTTTGGCCAAGCAGGGTGGCAACGCGGGTAATTATGCTCGTCCCTTTTCAGGGACGGGCTTTTTATTTATACGATGGGAGGAAGGATGGTTAATATGTTAGACCCAAAGAGGATAAGAAACAATCCAGATGAGATCAGAGAATCACTCATCAAGAGAAACGAGTCCACAGAAAACCTGGACAGGTTTTTAGAGCTGGATGAAAAGAGGAGGAGCATCCTTGCCGAACTGGAAAAGCTCAAAAACCTGAGAAACAGCGAGTCTGAAGAGATTGCCAGGCTGAAGAGGGAGGGCAAGGACGCAAGTAAAAAGATTGAGGAGATGAGGGAGGTCTCGGATAAGATTAAATCCATGGAGGCTGATCTGAATGAGGTCGAGAGTGAGTTCAATCTGGTGCTCATGTCTATCCCCAATGTGCCTCATCCATCTGTGCCGATCGGGAAGAGCGAGGATGATAATATAGAGGTAAGGCGCTGGGGCGAGCCCACTAAATTTGACTTTGAACCAAAAGCACACTGGGATGTAGGTGAAGACCTTGGTATACTTGACTTTACCACAGCCTCGAAGGTCACAGGCTCACGCTTTGTATTTTTAAAGGGACTTGGCGCAAAGCTGGAGATGGCACTCATCAACTTCATGCTCACCATGCACACCACTAAACACGGCTATGTGGAGGTCTTTCCACCCTTTATGGTACACAGGCACAGTATGGAGGGCACAGGACAGCTTCCGAAGTTTGAGGAGGATGCCTTCAAGGTGGCAGGCACAGACTATTTCCTGATACCGACGGCGGAGGTGCCGGTCACCAATATGTACAGGGAACAGATACTGGACAGATCAGATCTCCCCATATACCATGTGGCATACAGCGCCTGCTTCAGGTCGGAGGCCGGTTCAGCAGGCAGGGACACAAGGGGCCTTATAAGGCAGCACCAGTTCAACAAGGTTGAGATGGTAAAGATAGTTGAGCCCGAAACATCATATGACGAACTGGAGAAGATGGTGAACGATGCTGAGGATGTGCTTCAGACTCTGGGTATCCCATACAGGGTGGTGGCCATAAGCACGGCAGACTTGGGGTTTACAGCAGCCAAGAAATATGACCTGGAGGTGTGGATGCCCAGCTACGGCAGGTATGTGGAGATATCCTCCTGCAGCAACTGCGAGGACTTTCAGGCCAGGAGGGCGGAAATGAAGTACAGGCCAGGCCAGGGTGAGAAGGCCAGATATGTCCATACCCTCAATGGTTCGGGTGTGGCTGTAGGCCGTACTGCAGCTGCCATACTGGAAAACTACCAGCAGCCTGATGGGAGCGTGGTAATCCCAGAGGCGCTGAGGCCGTTTATGGGTGGCATAGAGAAAATAACCAGGGAGAATGCAAAAGGCCGCAGATGATGCGGCCTTTTTGTTGCAAAATGTGATTCAGGCCATTGCTAAATTTATTTAATTTTGTTATTATGATTACAATAATTGTTTCGGTGTATAAGGCTCATGTCAGCAACATCCATGTACCTGACACTCGTTCTGATCTAATATTTGTAGCTCATTTTGCCGGGTGCGCCTCCATCTGGCATCCATGCCAGATGCCAGGACTCCATTTGCCGCTTATTAAGAGTATTATGGACGTGCTTTAAGGCTGAATTTGATGTTGCATGTCATCTTCCATGGGCTTCTTACACTAAAATCAATAGTAATTCCATTGGAAACAGGGGGATATTAATGAAGAAGATTCTCATAGCGGACGATGAAAGGTCTATAAGGATACTTCTCAGAGGGACCATGGAGGTATTAGATGATGTGGAGTTGATTGAAGCATCAGACGGTATTGAGGCACTTGAAAAAGTGATGGAATCAAAACCTGATTTAGCTGTCTTAGATGTGATGATGCCGGGGATGACGGGTCTTGAGGCATGTCGGGCCATCAAATCCAATGAAAGCCTTAAAGATACAAGGGTTATCATATTGACTGCTAAGGTGCAAAAATCGGATATGGATGATGCAGCAAATGCAGGAGCTGATAGGTACATATTCAAACCCTTTAGTCCATCTGAGCTCCTTGATGTCGTTGAGGAGATCCTTAATGAATAGGCGTACGTTGTATCTTGTCCTTATAGTGGTTCTTCTCATTGTCGTCATGTTGACTGCCGTAAACATATTTAACATAATTGAAGAATACAGCATACGTAATATACAGGCTGTAGATAGCCAGATAACCGGTGAGATACGTACATATATAAACGACAAACTGGAGAAGGCAGACTCAGATGCCCTTTTCCTTGCGGAGTTCATGGGCAGTTCCAGTGTGTTAAACTCTGATGTTGATGTGGACTATGATTACAATCTAAAGCGTGTGCAGGACATATTTGTCAGGTTTGCCGCAATAAATAACCTGTACAGCCAGGTGCGCTTTATAAATGATGAAGGAGATGAGATCATCAGGGTTGATAATGATGGCAGGGAAACCCAATTGATTCAGGATGATAAACTGCAAAATAAGGCAGATAGACCATATTTTAGAAATATTATAAACCAGCAAAAAGGCAGTGTATATGTCTCACCAATTGACTTGAATGTAGAAAACGGGGAGATAGAGGTGCCATTAAATCCTGTGCTCAGGGTCGGCGCTCCTGTATATGATAGGTCAAACCGGCTCAAGGGTGTAATTGTTCTCAATATCTCGGGGGACAGGCTTCTGAAATTTCTTGACGATTATGACAATATCTCAATTATAAACCAGGACGGTATGTATATATACAACCGGGACAGCTCAAAAAGATGGGGTAAAATCTTAGGAACAGGTAAGGAGTTCCAAAAGGACTTTTCAGCTGACACCATGGCGAGGATTGTTCGAGCAGGGGAAGGGTATATAGAGGAGAATGGAAAGCTGATTACATTTAAGCGCTTTGATGCTGGACATGAATTGTGGTATGTGCTTCTCAGCAACGACATGGCGGCAATAGCCAAGCCGTATAATGACCTGAAAAGGGCACTCCTGATAGCGACCATAGCTGGTTCTGCTGTTGCAGGGCTCCTGTTTGGGCTTTTTCTCAGAGAGTACCGCCGCTCTGTAACCAGTGAGAAACTGGAGGAGACCAACAGGCTGCTGATTGCAAAGCAAAGCGAGTTAGAGGAGGACTATGCTCTGGTTGAGGAGCTCAATGCTCAACTGGACGAGCAGACAAAAAATTTAAGAAAGCAGAGGGATATCACGCTAGCTGTGGTAGACTCTGTGGATGACTATATTATTCTTTTCCGTGAGGACGGCACAATAACTATTAATAGGAATGCAAAGGGCCTCTTTAATTTTGAAGCGGATGATACCGTAAAGGCTGAGGAATGGGCGAGGGTATTCTTTAAGCCGTTCACACCGGATGGCCTGGCCGATGAGCTGGTTTCTTTGTTGAGTGATAGGTTTTCTTCTCTGCAGAAGGAGATCTATCTGATACCACGCTCAATGTACTTTAAACTCTATTCAGTCCCGGTAAGTATGGAAAGCGGAGAGTACATAGGAAGGCTTGTGGTCCTCCACGACATAACCAGGGAGAAGGAGGTAGACAGGCTAAAATCTGAACTGATAAGCACTGTAAGCCATGAGCTCAGAACACCTATGAGCAGCATACTTGGCTTTGCTGAGCTTTTGACTACCAGACAGCTTGCTGAGGGAAAAAAGAAGGAGTATATAGGTATAATCCAGTCTGAAGCTAAGAGGCTCACGCAGCTTATAAACGACTTTTTGGATATTCAGAGGATGGAGAGCGGCAGGCAGGTATATAACATGAGAAAGGTTGACATAAAGGCTGTTGCAGAGGAAACAGTCAGGCTTTACAGGGATTCATCGGGCAGGGATATCCTCCTTGAGACAAGCAGCACGATACCCTTTGTCTACGGTGATGAAGATAAGATAAAACAGGTTTTTTCAAACCTTATATCCAATGCCGTCAAATACTCCAGTGAAGGGGATATCAGGATAAGCCTGTCCAGAGACGGCATGATGGTTAAATGTTCAGTGTCAGATAGGGGCATAGGCATACCGGATGAGGAAAAGGACAAGATATTTGAAAGGTTTTTCAGGGTACACAGTGAAGACACCAGAGAGATAGGCGGTACGGGTCTTGGCCTGGCCATATGCAGGGAGATAGTGACGGCCCATGGCGGTGACATATGGTTTGAATCGGAAGTGGGTAAGGGCAGCACCTTCAGTTTTACCATACCCATATACAGAGAAGTAAAGGAGGACAGTAGACATGACGAGTGACAAAAGCAGGATGGAGCGGCTTATGGAAAAAGCAAGAGAAAGCTTTTATGAAGAACTGGAAAAGAAACTTTTACGAATGATAGAGATCCTCAGCAAGGGGAAGGACATAGATGAGTCGGAATCAGAGGAGCTGAAAAGATTTTTTCACTCTATTAAAGGCACTGCTGCAACGCTGGGTTTGAGCGAACTGGCAGAGATTGGCCTTAATGGCGAGGAGCTGTTAGAGGACCAGGATGTAGTGGATAACATTGAAGAGTTAACATTTTACATTTTCAAGATAAAAGAAAAACTCTCAGAGTACAATAAAATACCACGCAACCAGGCCTCACCCGGCTTTAACGGTACATATACCAATATAGAGCACCGCGGCATGATACTTATAGTAGATGATGACCCAATCATACTGAGCCTTTTAGAGAGTGCTTTTGAAGATGAAGGCTATTCTGTAGGTATTCTGGATAACCCTCTGGAGATAGAGGACGCCATAGATAAAAATCCTCCGGACATAGTCCTTTTGGACGTAGTCATGCCGGAGATGGACGGCTATGAAGCGCTTAAAATAATAAAGAGCAAGTACCAGGATATGCCTGTAGTATTTATAACCGGCCGTTCAGGCATAGAGGACCGAATCAAGGGGTTAAAGGCTGATGTGGACGACTACATCATAAAGCCATTTAATGTCGAGGAACTTGTATCAAGGATAGAGTTGATATTGAAACGCTACAACAGGCTTAAAGAAAAACTCATATATGACCAGCTTACCGGTGCACATACCAGGCAGTATTTAAATGAGAGGCTTGAAGAGGAATTTGCAAGGTACGAGAGGGGTGGCAGACCGTTTTCTGTTGCATTCTTAGATATTGACAGGTTTAAGGATTTCAACGATACCTATGGACACGCAGCCGGCGACTATGTGCTTAAGGGATTTGCGGAGTTTATATTAAACTCTATCCGCAAGAGCGACAGCCTCTATAGGTACGGAGGCGAGGAGTTTGTACTTCTAATGCCAGACACCTCTGAAATACAAGCAATGCTGGCTGTAGAAAGGATAAGAGAGGAACTTTCTAAAAAGACCTTCAACTTTGAGGGGCATGAGTTTAAGATTACGTTCAGTGCGGGTGTAAAAGAGGCGGAGAGGGAAGCGGATGACCCGCAGGGGATTATAAGGCAGGCTGACAGGGCTATGTACGCTGCTAAGGAGGCGGGGAGAAACAGGGTCGTAATATATTCTGAGATAGAGAAGGGAAAACCTAAAAAGAGAAAAAGGGTAATGATAGTTGATGATGAGAATGTCATAGCCATGCTTATAAAGTCAAGTATGAGGGACATAGGTGTGGATGTAACGGTGGCAGGAGATGGAGATGCTGCTGTGAAAAAAGCTGTGGAAGAAAAACCCGACCTGATTATCCTGGACCTCATGCTTCCCAAAATGAGCGGTTTTGAGGTATTGGAGTCACTGAAGTCAAAACTTGAGACAAAAGACATAAAAGTAATTGTAGTGTCATCCAAGAAACAGGATGAGGATATAGCTAAAGTCTTTGAGCTTGGTGCCGATGACTATGTTAGAAAGCCATTTTCCATAGGTGAACTGAAGATGAGAGTCATAAAACATCTTAACGAAATATAAACAGGGCGGGGTATATCTATGATTGTTTTATACATTTATATAGTAATGCTTGCAATGTTTATTCTCGATGCGGTCCTGTTCATGTATATATTATCTCAAATGTTTTTGCCACAAGACAAAAAACAATTGCCTCTTGAATACTATGAGACCGGGAAACTCACTTTTGGCATCTCTGACGTTAGAAGCCCGGAGTATAATTCCCTCTCAGAGGCAGTTAACCTACCTATGCAGGAATATAGCTGGGCAAAGTGGGATATGCCAGGATATCACGAGAGACTGAAAAAGTCCTACTTTATACTGAAAGATGCTTTTAATGAGATAAACTGACAACTTGTACTTAGAACAAAAAAGAGGAGGCTCAAATGCCGCCTCTTTGTAACGTCCGCAGGGAGTTTAACACAGCTATTATAGTCACACCCGTGTCGGCAAATACTGACTCCCACATGGTGGCTATCCCAAGAGCACCCATGATGAGGAACAGGCCCTTTACCGCCAGTGCAAAGACTATATTCTGCCATGCGATAGAATTTGTTCTCCTGGCTATTCCTATGGCTTTTACAAGATCATAAGGGTTATCATTCATGAGGACGATGTCTGCAGCCTCAACAGCCGCATCGCTACCCAGTGCCCCCATGGCCACACCTATATCGGCTCTGGCTATAACAGGGGCGTCATTTATTCCGTCACCCACGAACACGACTGAACCCTTTTTCTTTTGTCTCTGCAGTTCCTCCAGTTTTGCTACCTTATCCTGAGGTAACAGCTCTGCGTAATATTCATCTATACCAAGCTTTTCAGCGATAAACTCTGCGGCATATCTGTTATCCCCTGTAAGCATTACCGTCTTTCTCACTCCGAGAGACTTTAGCGACCTTATAGCCTTATAGGAGTCATCTTTTGGCTCGTCAGCTATGGTAATATATCCCAAATATGTTCTATTTAAAGCCACATGGACTACCGTAGCATTTATATTGCAGTCGCCGTGTTCTATATTTTCCAGATGGAGCATCCTGTCGTTTCCAGCAAGGATAAGCCCTTTATCAGTCCTGGCCTTAATGCCTGTGCCAGACACCTCCTCATAATTTTTTATCATGGATTCATCGACTGGCTTACCGTATGCCTCTGCTATCGAACGCGCTATAGGGTGTGATGAATTGACCTCGGCTATGGCAGCGAATTTTAAGACGTCCTCCTTGCTAAAGCCGTTCCTTGGCACCACCTCTGTTACCTTGAATGTGCCCTTTGTCAGGGTGCCCGTCTTGTCAAACACCACAGAGTCCACCCTGTTTAATGCCTGTAGATAGTTTCCTCCCTTTGCCAGTATCCCCTCATGGGAAGCTCTTCCTATTCCTCCAAAGAAGGCTAATGGTACGGAAAGCACCAGGGCACATGGACAGGATATTACCAGAAATACCAGTGCCCTGTTTATATACTCTGAAAAGGTAACTCCTGTTATGAATAAAGGTGGGATAAAGGCTATAGTTGCGGCCAGGCCTACCACCACAGGTGTATAGTATCTGGCAAATCTGGTTATAAACCTCTCTGTGGGGGCCTTCTCCGATGAGGCATTCTCCACAAGCTCCAGTATCCTGGTCACTGTTGACTCACCAAAACCCCTGGTGACCCGAAGTTCTACAAGGGCGTCCGTGTCTATAAAGCCGCTCAAAACCTCCTGGCCCGGTCCAATGCTCCTTGGCGCTGACTCGCCCGTCAGGGCGGATGTGTCGAAGCTGGCCTGGCCTGCCTGCACCACCCCGTCTAAAGGCACCCTCTCGCCAGGCCTTACCACAATAACATCTCCTACATTTACCTCTTTAGGATTTACAGTGAAAATCCCATCATCCCTTTTAAGGTTAGCATAGTCCGGCCTTATATTTATAAGGGACTTAATGGATCTCCTTGACCTATCCACAGCCATGTCCTCTAAGAGTTCTCCAATTGTATAAAAAAGCATGACGGCTATGGCCTCTGCATACTTTCCTATGGCAAAAGCACCCAATGTGGCTACACTCATAAGGAAGCTTTCATCAAAGAACTCCAGATGAATGGCATTCTTAAAGGCCCTCCAGAGTACCATGTGTCCGGTTATTATATAGGAACCAACAAAAAGCGAAACCTCAAGCCACAGAGGCAGAGAGAACACCATGGGCACTGCAAGCAGCACAGCCCCAATTACTACAGTTATTATCCTGCCCCTGATATTTTCCTCATCTTCTTCTTTATCATCGTCGGCATCTTTTTCAGAAATTACAGTGACCTCCGGTTCCAGGTCCTTTATTGTACCTTTTACAATAAGGTCTACATCTGTATTCCCGTCGGCTGTGACCATCATCTTGCCTGAAGCAAAGTTGACAGTGCATTCGGCTATTCCATCTTTGTTAGCCACAGCCCTCTCTAGTTTCTGCGCGCACTCCGCACAGTCTAAATTTTCAAGCCGGTATATCTTTTTTTCCATTGAGGGCCTCAACTCCTCTCACAATATATGAACAACTGCTCATATATAATATTATCACATTTATCATCCCATATCAATAAAAAGACCCGGTTTTCCGGGTCTTTTTGAGAAAGTTATTTCACATATTTTTTAGGGTCGCTGTCAAACTCCATCTTGCAGTGCTTTGAGCAGAAATAGTATATTTTGCCATTATACTCCGATGTCGCAGCTGCTTTCTTCTCATCCACGTTCATACCGCATACCGGGTCTTTCGCCAAAATGAACGCCCCCTTTCTATACCCCTGCAGGGTATCTGAATATATTATAACACATACCTGCCGCATCTGCAAAGCATCTTTTTTATTTGCAGACCTTTGTGCATGTACAGCCAGATAGGCATCAATAAACGAATTATATATTATTCATGGATTTTTTAAGGTGAATGCAATCACAAAATGCGTATTTTATCATAAGACCCCACCTAATTTTCCGAATATAAGTTTGTATTAATTTAACATATTGTTCCTTATACTGTATCCTTATCATGTCGCGATAATTTAAGAGGGTGCACCCTTCAAAGGGTGGATATTGGTGGAAACAATAGTATTAAGTGACCTTGTCAGGATGGCTAAGTCGGGGGATGAGGAGGCTGCAGCGGAAATCATAAGGCGTTTTGCCCCACTCAAGATAAAGCTCATAAAGAACTATTTTGGATATGGCACCGACTGGGACGACTACCTCGCCGAAGGGGACAGGATGATACTAGAGTCTATAAGGGACTATAATTTGGAAAAGAATGTTCCCTTTGAATCTTATTTAAAGATAAGGTTAAGATATCTTTACCAGAACCTCAGGGCGAAAGAGAGAGAACTCGTATATTTGGACCGGGAGATAGAAGACGGCATCTCACTGGTTGATATCCTGGAGTCTGATGACCCTCCCTTATATGAGGCTATAATTGGCCAGGCCGAGAGGGATGAGGTGAGGGAAGCTTTAAATGACCTTACCGAAAGACAAAAAACCATTATAGAGCTTCACTACTATCAAGACAAGAGCATAAGACGCTGCGCAGAGATAATGGGAATATCATACCAGTCTGCCGTGGAATTAAAGGGACGTGCTATTGACGCCATGAGAGAACGGCTAAAAAATTTTTAAAGACTATTGTAAAGGTGAAATAAATATTGTAAAATATATCAAAGAAAGGACTGCGGAAAGATTGCTTTTTTGTTAAAGGAAAAAGGGGAGTAGTTCAAAACGATACCTCAACATAATGGGCAGCATTGCCCTGGGGTATCGGCAGCGAGCTGTGAACGAGACCTTTATTCCGCTTATACGGGATAAGGGTCTTTTATTTTTGAAATAATGATAATGATTCTGCTGCAGAACCTTTTGGCATGGTGTATAACATCTAAGGACATCCTTAAAGCAAGTCCACTCTCATCTGTGCAGATCATCATCAAAGCAGAAGAGTATCTTTTGGCCTTGTTGTATCAAGACAAGATATCAGGTGCCGTGATGTTATTGACATGTTTTGAGGTCTATTGTAATAAATCAAAGATGGAGGGAACAGCATGGACTGGAAACTTTTTTTCTTAGCCTTTGGTATGCTCTTCATAGCAGAACTGGGAGATAAGACCCAGCTCACCGTCTTTACCCTGGTCACCCAATACAATAAACCGCTGCCAATATTCTTAGGGGCTTCTCTGGGACTGGTGCTTGTTACATTAATAGGTGCCCTCTTTGGCAATTTAGTTGCAAAATACATACCCACTCACTACCTTCAGCTCATAGCGGGCCTTCTGTTTGTGGGCATAGGAATATATGTCCTCTATTCTGCACTGCCGGAGGTAATGAAGTCTTTGCAGATATTTTTTAAAAGATAATTTTGATTTAGGTGTAAGAACCATGTTGAGAATGATATGTAACATCAGATGCAACCACGAATTATTAGAGTATCAAGACGAACGATCAGGTGCATAGATGTTGTTATCATTCGTGGAATACTGCTTTGTACACCTAAATCAACTTTGATTTTAGTGTAAGAACCGTTTCAATTCCTCATAGAAATTTTCACGGGTGCCGGCCAGTATAACAACAACTGTTGAGCTGCTTTCTTCAATGATTGTATAAGCCAGCTCATAATTTGTCCTGTTATAATAAATATCATAACAAAAGACACCTGAAAGATCGCCCGTTTTAGGTTCGCCAATATAAGGATCCTTGAGGATTTCATCAACGGCTTTTTGGAAAGCTGCTTTAAGCGGTTTTTCTTTTAACTTTTTTAAATAACGAGCAGCAGGAGGCAGAATAATAAGCTTGTACATTATTAGTCCTCCGTACCAAAAACATCTTCGTATGTGAAAAATTTAGCTTTACCGGCCGCAGCAAGACGAGCTTCGTCAAGCAGGTTTTCAACAGCGGGGCGGACCTTGCGCCGCATTTCCTTAAACCTTTCGAGAAGCTCAGTCCCGGAAAAGCCTTGAGATATTAAATCAGCAAGGATTTGTTCATCAAACTCGCCTGTGTTCTCGCGCACAGGGCGGATAACAAGGGCATTATTTTGAAGATAGCACTCAACTTCCTTTTCAATGCCAAGGATGTTAAAAAATTCTATAGGAATGGTTATCTGGCGCTTTTGTGATACGGAAATACGTTTTTTCAACATAGAATTACCTCCCCATTGGGCTATTTGTAACATAATTGTTTGCCCATTCTTAGAATATGCTGAGTAATGATATAATATACAAATTTTCTTTGATTTAATTATAGCAAAGAAACAAAGAAAAATCAATTTCAGTTTCAGAGTTAACGTTATTCATCCTGTGTAGATTCTTGAGTCTAATTTCAGCGTTTGTGACGATGACAACTATAGCCAATATGACCTGACCGTTTTATAAAAAGGGAGATAAAAATGGATAAAGAAATCACTGTCAGTCAATAAAAAAGTTAACGTACGTTTTAGGATACGTTATAATAGTACAAGGTGATAATTTCTATGAAGACCGTACCTATTACAGTAATTTATGCTTTACAGCACCCTCTCTATATATTATAATAGGGTATGTATTTTATATCTGAGGTGTATTTAGTTATGGCAAACCGATGCTCAGTATTAATAAAATTTGCTGATAAAAACTAAAGGGATAGGAGTCTCCATTTGAGGCTCTTTTTCTTATGTTAAGGAGGTTATTTATTTTATGGCTACCAGATATATCTTTATAACAGGCGGTGTGGTCTCATCACTGGGAAAAGGAATAACAGCAGCTTCAGTCGGGAGGCTGCTAAAGAGCCGTGGTCTTTCCGTTGCTGTGCAGAAGTTTGACCCATATATAAATGTAGACCCGGGTACTATGAGCCCCTATCAGCACGGTGAGGTCTTTGTCACTGACGATGGGGCAGAGACAGACCTGGACCTCGGCCACTATGAGAGGTTTATAGACACAGACCTCACCCGTTCCAGCAATGTCACTGCAGGCAGGATTTATCAGGATGTAATTTATAAGGAGAGGAGAGGAGACTTCCTGGGTGCTACTGTGCAGGTGATACCCCACATCACCAATGAGATAAAAGACAGCGTCTACAGGGTTGCCAGGGAGAAAAATGTAGATGTTGTCATCACTGAGATAGGCGGAACAGTAGGCGATATAGAGAGCCTCCCATTCTTAGAGGCTATCAGGCAGATAGGGTTGGAACAGCCCAAGGACTCGGTCCTGTACATGCACGTCACCCTTGTGCCCAGCCTCTCTAAGGTGGGTGAACTTAAGACAAAACCCACCCAGCACAGTGTGAAGGAGTTAAGGGGTATAGGCATACAGCCGGATGTCATCATATGCAGGAGTGAAAAACCACTTACAAGGGATATAAAGGAAAAAATTGCCCTCTTCTGCAATGTATCACCGGATGCTGTCATCCAGAACATAGATGTTGACAGCATATATGAGGTTCCGCTCAAGCTGCAGGAGGAGGGTCTGGATGAGCTGATATGCAGGAAGATGAACATAACCTGCACAGAGCCTAACATGAAGGAATGGTACGACCTGGTCGAAAGGGCAAAACACAGGAGTAAGAGGGTGAGGATTGCCATTGTAGGCAAGTATGTCATACTCCACGATGCATACCTCTCTGTGACGGAGTCTTTGGACCATGCAGGTATATTTAACGACACCTATGTGGATATAGACTGGATAAACTCTGAAGATGTCACAGAGGAAAATGTTGCAGAGCTTTTAAAGGATGCAGAAGGCATACTGGTACCGGGCGGTTTTGGAGACCGAGGGATTGAAGGTAAGATAACCGCCGTAAGGTACGCCAGGGAAAACAAGGTGCCGTTTTTGGGGCTATGCCTTGGTATGCAGTGTGCCTGCATAGAGATTGCAAGGGATGTGCTCAACATGGAAGGAGCCCACAGTTCTGAGTTCAATGCAAAGACTCCTTATCCCGTCATCGACCTCATGCCAGATCAGAAAAACTTAAATTATATGGGTGGCACCATGAGGCTCGGCCAGTATCCATGCAGGGTTAAGGAGGGCACGAAAGCTTATGAGGCCTACGGCCAGGACATGATAAATGAAAGGCACAGGCACAGGTATGAGTTTAATAACAGGTACAGGCAGGCATTCCAGGACGCTGGTGTTGTATTCTCAGGTACATCCCCTGATGACAGACTGGTGGAGATGATTGAGCTCAAAGACCACCCATGGTTTGTAGGCGTACAGTTTCATCCTGAATTCAAGTCCAGACCCACAAGGCCTCACCCATTATTTAGGGAGTTTATCAAGGCGGCACTAAATAAATAAAAAATTTATGATATATTATGCAGCTTTTTATGCCATATCTGGAAAGTATTATACTGACGGCAAGATAAAAAATTTTTAGATACAAGCAGGAATTTGTAAAATCATGTAGAATAAAGTTATATAGACAGAGAAGTTATTCTCATAATGATTCTCATGTCTTAAAAAGCACCCTATCCTAAGATATGCCTACGTTCTGTAGGCAATTTTTTTTGGCACTTTGAGAGGATAAAGTAGGTTTTTGTAGAATAGAAAATAAAGGGGCCAATAATAAACAAGGAGGACATGCAGATGGAAGAAGAGATTTCATTGAAGGAATTGATACAAACACTGTGGAAGGGTAGATATTTAGTTATAGGTATCACCATTGCAGCCATGATCATAAGCGGAGTCTTAAGTTTTTTTGTCATAAGCCCTACATATGAGGCCTCAGCCAGCCTTATGGCATCGCCCATAAACACCAATGTAAACCAGAATCAGCAGAATGCAAACAATATATCCGAACTCCTAGACGCACTGACCACTACCCCTCAAATGAATGTGGAATCATACAAGACAATGATAAAAAGCCCCGAGGTGATAAATTCAGTCATTAAGGAATTAAACCTGGACCCTAAGAGGTATACCCTGCAGTCACTGACGGACAGCATTACGCTGGAGACTGTGCAGAATACCAACCTGATACTGATAAAGGTAAAGGATAAAAGTCCTCAAATGGCAGCAGATATAGCCAACTCTCTCAGCAAGAACTTTGTAAGTTTTGTAAACCAGAAGGTGAGTGAACAGGCATCAAAGACAGCCCAGGTGTTAAAGCAGCAGGAAGATGTGGAGGCACAGCGGCTGGATGAGGCCATGACGAAGCTTAAGGAGTTTCTCTCCCAGCCAAGGTCTGTGGATGAACTCCAGAGCGAGGTGACTGCAAAGATAACGCAGCTTACTGACTATAAGGGCAGGCTTTCAGAGGCACAAATAGAGGAAAAAGGCCTTGTGGCATCCCTCCAAAGTGCAAGGGAGCAACTAAAAGATACGCCGCAGACCATTAAGACTAACCAGGCAATAGATGGTGGTGGGGACGGTTCATTGATAAACCTTAATGGGCTTACGATAAACGGAGAGGTGGCAAATCCAGCTTATTCCAATCTGTTAGACCAGATAAATCAATTGGAGGTACAGCTTTCCCAGGTAAGGGCGCAAAAGGCGGCCCTTCAGGAGAGCATCGACAGCGCCCAGAAGGAGCTGAACCAGTTGCAGCTCGAGCTGGCAGAAAAGCAGTATCAGTATGATAAGATAAATAATGATGTTACCATGGCTAAAAACAGTTATGAGGCACTCCAGCAGAAGTACCAGGAGACAAACATAGCCTCCTCGTCGCAGATAGGAGAGGCCAGCATCATACAGGTGTCTTCAGCCATACCGCCTGAGGAGCCTGTATCACCAAGGAAGCTCTTAAACATAGCCATAGCGGCAGTGCTGGGCCTCATGGTAGGCGTGTTTGCAGTATTCTTCATAGCCTACTGGAACTCTGAGCCTGACGCTGAGGGAGTGAAATAAATGGCAGGTCCAAGAGCGGATAAGAAAAACGCCAAGAAAAAACCAGATAAGAGAGATAGGATAAAGAGGACTTACAATACAGCGCCGCTGCACTGGATAGTAGTTGCAGGCATTGTATCTGTACTGATCCTGTCGCCGTTTTTCCGCGGACTTTACTTCAACTATGAGCTTTTATACTTTCAGATAGCAGTGGGCGTATTGTTCCTCATATATTCAGTAAAAAAATATTTAGATGGTACAGTCCTCTTTAAGGATACAGCCGTCCTTTTTGGGCTCATACTCACACTATGCTATCTTATCTCATTCGCATTTGCAGCGAACTACAGGCTGGCCTTCGGCACTGTCCTGAAGTACTTCACCTATGCCTTCCTGATGATGATGGCTGCAGGGGAGATAGAAGACAGGAGAGATATATACATAGTCCTCAATGGCATCATAATAGCAGGCGTAGCTGTGGCTGTAGCCGGAATAGGCTCTGCGGCAGGCACGTTTAACATAAACGGAGGTTTTGTGGGTGGCAGGATAAACTCCACACTCCAGTATCCCAACACCCTGGCCTCCCTAATGATGGCCGTCTACTTTATAGCGATAGCTCTTATGGGCGAGACCGATAAATTGTATATGAAGGTCATCTATGCCGGTGCTGCCTATACCCTCTTTCATACATTCATATTTACCTATTCCAGAGGGGCATGGGTCATGTTTCCTGTCCTTGCCTTACTGTTTGTAATACTTTCAAAGGAAAGGTGGATGGAGACTCTTATAAACGGCATACTTACCATAGCACCTATAGTCATCACGCTGCAGGGCTTCGGCAGTGCCATAGCAGAGGCCCCTCCAGCAGGGGCATGGAGATGGTTTTTTATCGGCCTTATAGCCTCTTTAGTCCTCGGCCTTTTAGCATATGTAGTTGACAGGTTTGCGGGGAAGGTGGACAGGAAGAAGGCTGCGGCTGCCTTTGCTGTGCTCTTAATAGCAGCATGTATAGCAGGGTATACAGCCATGACATCCACAATGCCACTTGCCTATTCCAATGATACAGATAAGGATACCTGGCAGCAGATAATAAGGTATGTGGATGTAAAACCCGACACAGGATACACACTGGAGGTAAAGGTACAGTGTGAGAACAGGTCAGATAAACCGTGGGCCTACCAGGTGCTCATAGAGAGTATAGATGGCATGGGGGTAGCGAGCAATATAACTGCATATAACCCTAAAGCAGAGAGCGGTACTGCAGTTATAGATTTTAAGACATTTCCAGATACCCGGAGGCTAAGGATATACTTCAGGAACCTCTACGCCGGCACATCCGTGACATTCAGCGGGGCTGCCCTCAAAGGTGGGGGGCAGGAAATCTCGATACCGCTAAGATACAGGTACATACCAGAGAGTCTGGTAACAAGGATGCAGGACATAACGCTGTCCACCCAGAGTTCGTCGGAGAGGCTCATATTTTACAGGGACGCCTTTAAGATGTTCAAGGCCAGCCCCGTATTCGGCTTTGGCGGCGGAGGATGGCAGGCGGCATACTTTGCCTTCCAGTCATATATGTACTGGACCACTCAGGCACATAACTACTTTGCACAGATAATGGTGGAGACGGGCATACTGGGACTGGCTGCACTGGCAGGTTTGCTCTTAAGCCTCCTGTATGTCTCATACAGGATATGGAAAGGCACAGAGGACGTGTATTTATTCTTAGCACCTTTTATGGCTGTGCTCTCTCTATATGCCCACTCAGCCATGGATTTTGACCTGTCCCTGTCTGCCGTGAGCTTTATGCTCTGGACTCTCATGGGCGTCATACTGTCAGAGGGCAGGGTATATAGCATTGACGTGGGAAGGATGAGGCTTGGGATAAACTTTAGACCGGCATACGGCGTAGTGCTCTCTGTAATAATGGTGATGATCTCATCAGGCCTCTCTTATGCCCTGTCCTCAGCCCTTAAGGGCTCAGATGAAGCCAAGAGGGGAGACCTGGATAAGGCCATATATTACTATTCCAAAGCAGTAACCTTTGACAGGTTAAACCCGGACTACAGGGCAGACTACAGTAAAATATTGATGACAGCAGGCGATAACGAAAAAGACAGGGGCAAGATAGACAGGGCAAGGGGTATGATAGAGTCGGCGGTGACGCTGTCAAGGTATGACTCGTCTCTCTATGCGCAGCTCGCAGCCTTTTATCTAAGCCACGGCATAATAGACGAGGGATTGGAGGCTGTAGAAAAGTCAGTAGAGGTGCAGCCATTCAGGCCGCAGAACTACACCCAGAAGGCAGATGCCTACTATAAGGTGGGTATGGCTTACCTCAATGAGGATAAAAAAGACGAGGCAAGAAAGTACTTTGAGGCAGTCTCAAACATGAGGAAGGAGATACAGGGGGTAAATAAAAAGGCCTTAAAGCCAATGGATCTACTTCCCGAGACGGTAAATTACATAGAGAGGGCAGACTATGTGCTGGCCAATATAGACAGCAGGGGGGCTGCCTTGATGGCTGACAGGGTGCTTTTAAACTCAAGGTTTGATATAGATATCAATGGTGACAACACCCCGGACTTCTGGAGGGTGGCGCAGGGCAAGGACTCTGAACTTACGGCAGAATTTAAAGATGGCCAGGCCGCAGTAAAAAACAGTGGCAAGGGGGAAGGCTTCCTAATAAGAGACAGTCTTACCCTGGAGCCTGACACAAAATATGCGCTGGTCTTTCTTGCTAAAGGCACAGTAAAACCTGCAGCCTTTGAGGTCTTTGTGCTCTCTCCCTCGGGGGAAAATGTCCAGTTCAATGCCAACAATATCCAGCTTACCGATAAAACTCAGGTGTATAACTATGAGTTTACGACCACAGGCGATATTAAACCGGGCAACCAGTATATACGTTTCGACCACAACGGCAATGACCCCGGCGAGATCGACATATCCAGTGTGATGCTTATAAAGCTTGACTGACCTCCAGACGGAGGTCTTTTATTTTATAGATATAAAATATAGCAATAAAATTATTGTTAAAATAGAAAATAAGTTCTTAAAAGTATTTTTTTTGTTTTCTTGCAGGACATATTATTTAAGCGTCGAATATATACGTAAATATGCTGGATAAGGGGATGATTCAGAAATGACATAGCATCAGTTGTTACAGAATAATAAAGGTTAGAGGGGGATAGTTATGGTTAAAAAGTTGCTCTCATTGTTCATGGTATTACTGCTTGGTCTGAACTGCTTCTATGCGGTGGCGTTTGCCGAAGGGACAGATGGTGAAGCTACTTCTACTGAGAAAGAGGCAGTAAGCAAGCCTCTGGCTAATCCTGACGGGTTGAGTATAAAGGCACAAGCTTTATCAAAGCAGAGTGAAAGCAGGTTAAACCTTGTTATCTTATCGGACGGAAGGGATATAACGGCGCAGCTTAAGAAAATTGGTGCCGTAAATATCAAGAAAAAGTCTGATATGGTATACTCTGCTACTCTAGCAAGGTCTAAGGTAATGAACCTCTTGAAGGTAAATGGAATAAAAGACTTTGGGCTTGATAAGGTATATACCTTAGACCCGAAGGAAAGGGTTGGCTTAAGCAGGCCTATAGATGAGTATAAGCCAAACCTCGAGACTACCCTTGATGATACTCAGGCAGACTTGTTCAACGAAAAATTTGGTGATGGGACCGGTACAGTAATAGCAATAATAGACACCGGTGTTGACCCGGGGCATGAGATGCTTCAGTGGACTACAAATGGGGACATAAAGATAATTGACTGGCAGGATTTCAGTTATGAAGGAGACCTGGCCCTGGATACCAGAGTAACAGTCCAGAGTTCGGTATATGGCGAGGTATACAGTGAGGTCTACAATTATGTTTACCTTCCGGATGACGGTATAAAGCTTACCCTGCCAGACGATATACCTGCTGGTACTGAGCTTTATGTGGGCAAGTTGGAGGAAGAAATATTACCGAATGAGATACTGTTTGGGTATAGGCCTGGCCCAAATACCGGCTTTGACTTCAACCTCGATGGGGATAAGACAGACAGCTATTATGTTGCTGCAGCAGATAAAGACGGTGATGGTGAACCTGACCATGTGTATGTAGATACAAACCTTGATGATGCTTTTACCGATGAGGAACCGCTTATCCCATACAGGGACGGGGTGAAAGAGAATAAGAGGATAATGGCCCATTTCCCTGAAGGAGAGGAAGGGGCTAAGGTCAACTTCGTGCTTACCGGTATATGGCCCGATGAGGATGTGGTATGGGTAAACCTCGGCTTTGATGGGGGCTCCCATGGCACCCATGTAGCCGGTATTGCGGCAGGGAACGGCACATTAAAAGGAGTTGCTCCCGGTGCCAAAATTATGGCATTGAAGGTACTGGGAAGCAATGTCGGCGGTGCTACATCCAGCATAATGGCAGCCATGGAATATGCAGCCGAGCACGGAGCTGATGTCATAAATATGAGCCTTGGGGCAACCGCGGATATAAACGACGGCAACAGCCCGGATTCACTTCTTGCCAATGAGTTGACAAAAGAGTATGGCGTGGTATTTGCCATATCGGCAGGCAATGAGGGGCCTGGCATAAATACTATAGGCTCACCCGGCGACAGTACAATGGCAGTGACCTCTGGTGCATACATAAATAAGGACACATGGGAGGAGTACGGTGATAACAGTGTACCTGAAGGCACAGAGGGATTATGGTGGTTTTCGTCCATAGGGCCGCGGGAAGACGGCATGATTAAACCGACAGTTGTTACCCCTGGTTCGGCAGTATCCAGCGTGCCGGAATGGGATGTATGGAGCGGCAGCGAATACAGAGGGCCCTATGACCTCTATCAGGGGACGAGCATGGCGTCGCCTCAGACTGCCGGTCTTGTTGCGCTCCTTAACGGGGCAGCCAGAAAAGAGGGCCTAATAGATGAAGGTGAGCACCTTGACCCTGTGCTTGTTCAGCAGGCATTGAAGTACTCGGCAAGGAAACTGGACGGGTACAATGCAGCAGAACAGGGAGGTGGCCTGGCCCAGGTCGTCGACGCCTATGAATACATCAAGGAACATATATCAGATACGACGATTGACGACCTTACCATTACAACAGACTGCATAGAGAGGATACCGGAGACCCACGGCATATACGTTAGGAATGAACCGCTTCAGAACAAATATAAAGTAAGCATTACCAATAATGGTGATACTACTGCGTCCATCAACATTTCAGAAGAGGCAGATTGGATAAGCCTGTCCAAAAGGGTTATAAATGTTGTTCCAGGCCAGACGGGGAGCTTTACAGTATATATTGATAGAAACAAGTTAAGTAAAGGATTTAACAGTGAGATAATCACACTGGACGACAGTGCAACTGGCCTTGTTGATGCTGAAGTGCCGGTGAGCATAGTTGTACCTGATGAACTGGACATATCCAATAATTATTCATCCAGCAAAGATGGTACTGTTATAGCGTCCAAGTATAACAGGTATTTCTACAGGGTGCCTGACGGGACGGCAAAGCTTACTGTATCGTTAAAGGGCATTGAGAAGGATGGAACTGTCCCGTCGCTGAGGCCTGTGATATTCAACCCATACGGTGTAGGCATAGACCCCGATGACAGGACGTATACCACGAAAGAAAACCCGAGGGTTTATGAGATAGACAATCCATTGCCTGGAGTCTGGGAAGTGGATGTGTATGGAAACTTCAGGTCCGAACTGTCTCAGAATGATTATACGCTTGACGTGAAACTTTCCGGTATAATACCAAAGCCGGACGCCTGGGACGTGGAGAGATCAGTAGGCACAACCGTGACATCTAACTTCCAGCTTACCAACCTTACGGATGATGCCAAAGATGTCAGAGTATCTGGGACAGGCCTGGTTGATTTGAACACGCCATCAAAGACCGTCACCAAGACCCTGGACCTGAATAATGACGACCTGGATGATGATGACTATATTGAAGAAGTTACCATTACCCCTGATAATCCCAACTTTGTATTTGAGGTTTCAATAGGAAATACCTCTGATCCCGGGGCAGACCTTGACCTCTATCTGTATAGATGGACTGAAGATGGGTACAGCCTTGTTGCGTATGAGGCAGACGGCGATTCTAATGAGAGCGTCAAGTTAAAGGCGCTTGCACCGGGTGATTATCTCATATTTGTGGATAGCTTTGCCATACCATCAGGGAAAACCACTTTTGACTATACCACCAGGATATTGAATGCCGACAGCGCTGTGGAAGGAAGCACCATAACAATAGCCAATGGGGAGCTCTCAATAAACAAAGGCGCTACCGCAGACTTTAAAGCGACCTTAACCGTGCCCACAACGCAGTCTGATTATACCGGCCTTCTCCTTGTAAATGATGGCGAAGGCAACCAGCTTACCAAAGTTGGCGTAAATGTTAAGGCGTTACCGGTTACTTCAGGTGGTGGTTCTTCCGGCGGCGGTTCATCAGGCGGAGGATCTTCTAGTGGCAGTTCTTCAGGAGGAACAACAGGTGGGACAGGGCAGCAGCCTGCCGCAAATGTCATTAAAAAGACTGTCGGCCGGGAGGGAGGCATTGTATCTACAGCAGATAACGCTATGTCCATTGATATACCTGAGGATGCATTTACCGGCGATGTAAATGTGGAGATAAGTGTCATTGAACCTTCAAGTGTCAAGGTCAATGATGCTGCTTTGAGAATCATAGGGAATGTATATGAAATAAAAGCCGGTGCAGAGCTTAAGAAGCCTGTGACATTAAAACTCAAGTATGACAGGAAGGGATTAAACTCCATCAGTCCTAAATTCCTTGCTGTCTATACACTAAATGAGTCGGACGGTAAATGGAATGTCGTCGGTGGTAAGGTAGACGAGGCCTCTGATACAGTATCAGTAAACCTCAACCATTTCAGCAGGTATGCCTTAATAATAAAGGAGGTCAGCTTCAATGACCTTAATGGACACTGGGCAGAGGAAGATATTAAGGTACTCGCATCCAGAAATATAATAAGCGGTTACCCTGACGGCAGTTTTAAACCTGAAAATAGTGTCACAAGAGCAGAATTTGCAAAGATGATTGTATCAGCGCTGAACGGTGGCATATATACTCCGCAGGCACCTTCATTTGAGGATGTGAAGCCTTCCGATTGGTTCTATCCTTATGTGGAGACAGCAAAGCAGCTTGGCATTGTAAACGGCTTTAACGGTAGATTTGACCCCAATGGGCTGATCACAAGGCAGGAGATGACTGCCATGATCATAAGGGCTATGCAGCAGAATAAAGGAGAAAAGTATTTCCCAACAGCAGATACCCAATTGAAATTCAAAGATAGCAGCAACATAGCTGATTGGGCAAAAGACTCAGTATCCATTGGTATAGAGAAGGGCATAGTGAGCGGACTGGATGATGAGACATTTGCTCCCGAAGCAAAGGCTACAAGGGCACAGGCAGCGGTTATGATAATGAGGCTATTAAAAAGCCTTGATATGATATAGGCTTAACTTCAGGGCCATGTTTAAGGCATGGCCCTATTTTATTGTCCTGTAGAGGTACAGCCCCTCCCTCTCCAGCATCCTGAATATCTCAAGCTCTCTCTGGCTGTACATCTCCCTCTCTAAAAGCCGGGCGTTATTGAGCCTTTTATTGGCTGTGGCCCTCCTGTGAAATATCTGTATGTAAATACCAGATGCCATTTTTACAAATACATTCTCCTCCACCCTGGACAGCCCTTCTATGTATCTCAAGACAAAGTATCCCGTACACATATCCCCGCGTACCACAGGTTTTCTCACATAGAAGGGTACCCATACCTCGCCGCCTATGACTAAGGGGTTTGAATACCTTTGACCCAGTTTCTCCGCCGTATGGCTTGTCAGCGCTTTCAGGTCTGTATCGTAGAAATGGGCAAGGTCCTTCAGGTATTTCCTCGTGCGGATATCTGAAACCGATTCGGAGCCGTCAATATACACCACCCTTGTCCTGTCCCCGTCCTCGTAGACAGGGTAAAAACACTCGATACCTTTTTCAATATCCCGTTTTATGTTCATAATTATCGTCCCCCCTTCGCATATTGTGTTTTTATTAAACCAAACTTTTATTTGGATATCAAGCCTGAAATTTACCCTGCTGTGCAAAATATCTCTGCTGATTGCACATTTTTCTCCCTCAATCTAAAATTTTTATATTAAAAGCAGGAATTTTCAGGGATATGTAGAATAAATATCTATACAGGATGTCCAGAAGAGGCGTCTTGCGTTACAAACTTTACAACTATATTACAGTTTTGTAACATTTATTGAATCCCCAAAGCCCCCATGCTATAATTATTCACAGATTGGCAAAGTAAGGAGGCCAATCGCCGTTGTACTGTCAAAAGGTTTTTGGAGGAAGGGTAATTCCCCCGTCTTCCAAGAAATAAAATAAAATACAACATAAAAGGAGGAGTAGAGATATGCACAATCTTAAAAAGGTTGTTGCCGTTATCGCGGTCTTAGCTATGGTGCTTGGGACCATGGTAACAGGCTTTGCTGCCACAGTCACTCCAGCAAAGGTCGGTAGTGACGTAGCTGGTACCGACTATGAGACAGCCGCTACAGAACTGGCAGCATTGGGCATTATGACTGGTTATCCAGACGGCACCTTTAAGCCGGGCAACCAGATAACCAGGGCAGAGTTTGCTACTCTGGTAGTCAGGGCTTTAGGTCTTGAGAGTGCCGCTAAGCTCACAACCGCAAAGCCCGCTTTCAGTGATGTAAACGCTGACTATCAGTGGGCATGGGGCTACATTACTGTAGCTACAGAGAATGGCATTATAAAGGGTTATCCGGATGGGACATTTGGTCCTGCAAAGCCGGTTACCTATGCGGAAGCAGTTGCCATGCTGGTAAGGGCTCTTGGTTATGAACCAGCAGTAACAGGCACGTGGCCAGTAGGATACCTCTCAAAGGGTTCTGAACTGGGTATCACTGATGACGTAAAGGTCTCTGCTGATGGTTATGCCAACAGGGGCGATGTAGCAGTAATGCTTGACAACGCTCTTGACATTGACATGATGGAGCAGACCGGTTACGGCACAGATATAAGCTATGAAGTAAAAGAGGGCAAGACCTTATTAAGCGACAAGCTGAAGGTCGATGAGTATGAGGACTATGTAGTAACAGCTACCCCAAAGGTAGACAGCAGTCTTGACGACGATGAGATCAAGATGGTTGATGAAAACGGCAAGAATGAGGATACCTATACAGTAGCTGCAGGTATCAATCCTGATGACCTCCTTGGCCTTAAGGTTACAGCCTGGGAGAAAGATGACAAGATAGTTTATGTAAAGTATGATACAGCCCAGGTTAAGACCGATGTAGTAGGTGAGGATGCGACAGAGGATTCAGTATATCTCTATGTTGCTGACGATACCTATGACTTTGCTAAGGACGCAGTAGTGTATATCAACAACGATAGTGCAGATCCTGAAGACCTGAAAACTGGCATGTATGGCAGGTTCATATTTGAAGACGGCGATGTAAGGTTTGCCGACGTATATGAACTGACGCAGACCAATATGGTAGTAACTGCTGTCAATAAAGACGATAAGACAATTGACTATATCGATTCTGATGGTTCAAAGTCGACATTAGACCTTACAAATGCTGATGAAGGCTACAAGATATTCCTTGACGGCAAGACAATAGACCTCTCAGATGTAAAGGCCGACGATGTAATAAGCTATGCTGACATTAACGGTGACTGGTACTATCTCTTTGTGACCAGGAATGCCGTAGAGGGCAAGCTCACGAAGGTAAAGGACACCACCTTCTATGTTGACGGAACAGGCTACAGTACAAGTGCTGGTGATGGCCTGAATGGTGTAACTGTCTATACTCTGAACAATGGTGATGACTATTATGACTATGATGGCACAGATGCTACAATATTTGACGACGCCGTGGGTGAAGATGTAAAAATACTCCTCGACAATGTGGGAGAGGTTGCTTTCCTGACGACAGATGTAAAGGTTACATCTGATGAGATTTATGGTGTCCTGGAAGCAGTCAATACCTTCGCTGATGAAGTAAAGATCTATGCCAACGGCGAGAAGAAGACATATGATTTTGACGGCGATGTATATTATGTAGATGGAGATACAACAGGAGATCTTGATAATATACCATCAATAAGTGGTGCTGATGATTACATTCCAGTGATGTTCAAGACAGATAAGGATGGCGTAATCACAGAGCTTTACCTGTTAGACGTTCCTGAAGTGGCAGATGCAGTTGGAGTGAAGCTTACTCCTAACGACGGCTTGAACTCTTTTGACGATGATGAAGATACAATAATGACAGATGATAAGAAGGTATACTACGTAGAGAGTGATACAGTAATACTCGACAGCCTGGATGATCCTGATACAGTAGTTTGGGATGACATCAAGTCTCAAAACCCAGGCGATGCAGAGGCTATGATATACGTTGACAGCAGGAACAGGGTTAAGTTCATGATATTCACCGATGGTTACGATACAATAGCTTCAGACACCTACTATGGTGTAGTCCTTGACTACTACTATGATGGTGACTGGAAGATAGACGTCGATGAATATGATACCGGCAAGGTAACATATGAAGTTGACAAGAATACAAACCTCAAGAAAGGTGTAATGATTAAATACACTGTTGACAGTGATAAGAAGGCTCATCCAACAATAGTTGCCAGCAGAAATGTTGCAAAGGCAGGACTTGATATTAACGGGACAGTTGCTTCAAGGGACGGTGCATACCTGACTGTTGGAGATACCACATACAAGTTTAACAGTTCCTCAGTGGTATATGAAGTCAAGCTGAATGATGACGGTTCATATGACTCTTTGGTAGCATCCAGCTACACCAAGATACTGAAGGGATATACAGTATATGGAGTACTTGATGAGAATAATGTCATTGCTGCATTGCTGTATATGAAGCCAGTTACTACAAAGGACACTGAGAAGCCTGTAATATCAGATATTTCAGTAGATGGTAAGGATGTTGCTTCTGATAATACAGTTACGATAGTAAAAGGCAGCGCAGGTGACACAATGCCAGTAAAAGTAAAGATTACAGATAACGTTGGAGTAACATCTGTAACAATTGGTAGTGGCACTGTTAGTGGACCTGATAGTGATGGTTTCTACACAGCAACTTTAAGCAAGCCATCTACAGAAGGCACATATTATATAACAATTACGGCAAAAGATGCTGCTGGCAATACTCAGACAGTTAAAGTAACAGTGACAGTAGTTGCAACAAATCCTGAGTTATAAATGAGCCGTAATAAAAGAAAGGGTTGGAGATTATTCCAGCCCTTCTTTTTTGCATTATCATGATTTTGCCAGTGAGTATACAGAATATCATGCCAGTGGGGACGGTTCTTATGGTTTTATACAGAATAGAGGCAGCCCTATTTCAGGACTGCCTCTATTTCTTCCAGTGTCTTACCATCCATTATGCCGTCTATAACCCTATCAAGGGTATCCATATCAGCAGACTTTATCTTGTCATCTAAGCCCTTTGGTACTTTTCCGAACCTCTTTTTTATCATCTTGAACACTGCATCTACTTTACTCCTGAAGATACTCTCTTTAATGCCCTCTTCTTTGCCTTTTTCAATAAGCACA